>NZ_JBBJNI010000111.1:0-13857 GCF_037719425.1 Daejeonella sp.
ACGATCTGTTAAAAGAAGGTATCATTTAACGACTCCATGAAACCTGCACGAGCTTACCCTTCCCAAAACTTGAATATAAGGTCGTGCAAGCCCTGCCTGCCGGCAGGCAGGTTCATAGCCGATAAAAACAATTATAATCCATGAAAAACAACTACGCCTTAATTATGGCAGGGGGAATTGGCAGCAGGTTTTGGCCTATAAGCCGTACCGCTCACCCTAAACAATTCATTGATATACTTGGCACAGGGAAAACCTTGATCCAGCAAACCTTTGATCGATTCCTGAAGATCGTTCCCCAGGAAAATATCTTCATTCTAACTAATGAGATTTATGCAGACCTTGTTCTGGAACAAATTCCGGGAATGGATAGAAGCAGAATATTATGTGAACCGGTAATGCGTAATACCGCTCCATGTATCGCTTATGGATGCCATAAAATTCAGAAATTGAATCCGGATGCTGCTATAGTTGTTGCTCCTTCAGATCATTTGATACTTAACAACGAAGAGTTTATAAGAAGTATCAACAAATCGCTCGAAACGGCTACTCAAAATGATTGCCTGATAACCCTTGGTATCAAGCCGTCGCGACCTGACACGGGGTATGGCTACATACAATACAATACAAAAAAGATCGACGATGATTTCTATAAGGTCAAGACCTTTACAGAAAAGCCAAATCTGGAGTTAGCCCGAACATTCGTCCAAAGCGGTGATTTCTTATGGAACGCAGGTATTTTCGTGTGGTCTGTAAAAAACATTCTTCAGTCATTCCAGAAGCACCTGCCTGAAATAAACGATATATTTAACGAAGGAGCTACTGTTTACAATACGGATAAAGAGAAAGACTTCATTCAGACAGCCTTTACTCAATGCACTAATATTTCAATCGATTATGGTGTAATGGAAAAGGCAGAGAATGTGTACGTCCTGCCGTCGGAATTTGGCTGGTCGGATCTCGGTACCTGGGCATCCGTATATGATCTGGCAGATAAAGATTATGTTGGAAATGCAGTTATTCCATCCGAAAAGGTAATTATGTACGATTCCTCCAACTGCATGGTAAATGTTCCGGAAGGCAAAGTGGTGGTGCTTCAAGGCTTACACGACTTTATCGTTGTAGAAGATAATAACACGCTCTTAATTTGTCCGCGCGACCGTGAACAGGAGATAAAACAGGTAGTGGCGGATGTGAAACAGCGTTTTGGTACAGAATTTATTTAGAAGTCATTTTTTGACGCACCGCTTCATATAATAATACCCCCGCAGAAACAGAAACATTCAACGATTCAATCTCTCCGAACATTGGGATCTTTGCAAGATGGTCTGAAATTCGTATCAGATCGTTAGAGATACCACTCTCCTCCGAGCCCATGATAACAGCTGTAGGCACAGTGTAATCCGGTTGATATAAATAGTCATTTGTCTTCTCGGTACATGCAACTAATTGTAAACCTGACTCCTGAAGGAATTTTGCTGTCTTAAAAAGGCTGTCATGTCGACAAACCGGAATTCTATAAAGCGCTCCAGCCGAAGTTTTTATAGCATCAGGTGTGATCTGTGCTGAGCCTTTACCAGGAACAATCAAGGCATGCACCCCTGCACATTCGGCAGTACGGGCAATAGCTCCGAAATTCCTAACGTCCGTAACACCATCGAGCATCAGTATTAATGGAACTTCTCCCCTTTCGTAAATGGCTGGAATAACGTTCTCTATCTTTTCATATGTTATTGGGGAAACGAACGCAACGGCTCCCTGATGATTTTTAGCAGTTAACCTGTTTAACTTCTCAACCGGCACCAGTTGAAAAGCCATTTCATTCTCTTTTATCAGGCTGCGCAGCTCCAGGATGATTCCTCCCGTTAAACCCCGCTGTATATAAAGGCTTTCAATTTCCTTTCCGCTTTTTATAGCTTCGATGACTGCCCGGATACCAAAGATCATCTGGTTGGACTCATGCGGAGAAGCATCTCGCCTTCTATTAAAAGAGTTAGTGTTCATTGATATATATTTTAGAACCGCGAAGTTAGATATAATTTCTGTTTGAAGGGGGAAGCCGGGTCATTTATCCTCAAAAATCACGGAGTTGTTAACATCGCAAAAAGTTATAAACACTGGGATGATCTATCTTTGAGCGCAATTTTCTTATTCTTTTCACTAGTTTTTCCACACCAGATGTTGATAGGAAAGTCATTGAGCGCTTTGATTGCTCATAGTGTCTTTTGCTAAAAATATACGGTGTGAGAAACTTAAAAATTTGCGGATTTTTTTTTATATACTTTTGTTATTATGAGTTTAGATAAGGACCAGGACTTCAACCGGGGGGACAAAAATACTTTCTCAGGGGATCGTCGAAACAGGCTTAGTACTATAGCTAGCGGCTTAGGGAAATTACCTCCTCAGGCGTTGGATTTAGAAGAGGCTGTACTTGGGGCACTTATGCTCGAAAAGGATGCACTTTCTGCTGTAATCGACATTTTAAAACCCGACGTTTTTTATAAAGACAGCCATCAAAAGATTTTTGAGGCTATCCAATTCCTTTTCCAAAAATCTTCACCCATAGATATTCTTACAGTAACTGCGCAGCTTCGCCAGCAGGGTGACCTGGAAATGATAGGCGGCGCCTATTATATTACTGAGCTGACAAACCGGGTTGCTTCAGCAGCAAACATCGAATATCATGCAAGGATAATCTCACAGAAATTTATCCAGCGCGAGCTGATCAGGATATCCACCGAGATTATCAGCAATGCTTATGAAGACACGACTGATATTTTCGATCTTCTTGACCATGCGGAAAAAAACCTTTTCGACATCGCTCAAAACAATCTCCGAAGGGATTCGAGGAAGATGGATGATATCATTCGTGAATCATTAGAAAATCTGGAGAAAATAAAAGACAAGGTTGACGGTCTTACGGGCGTGCCTTCCGGCTTTACAGCCCTGGACAGGATTACTTCCGGATGGCAACCTTCGGATCTGGTAATTATTGCAGCCCGGCCTGCAATGGGTAAAACAGCCTTCGTTTTGAGCTGCGCCCGGAATGCCGCAGTTCAGTTTGGCAAGCCGGTTGTGTTTTTCTCCCTTGAGATGTCATCCGTCCAATTGGTGAATCGTCTCATTTCAGGCGAAACTGAGATAGAACAGGAAAAAATCAGAAAAGGTCATTTGGCTGAATGGGAATGGCAGCAGCTGCATTCGAAGATCGGCAAACTGACAGAAGCACCATTATTTATCGATGATACCCCCGCACTGAACATATTTGAATTCAGGGCAAAATGCCGCCGTTTAAAGGCTCAATACGATATACAAATGATCATCATTGATTACCTGCAGCTAATGCATGGCAAGAGTGATGGCAAAGGAGGAAACCGGGAGCAGGAAATTGGCAGTATCTCCAGGGCACTGAAATCAGTTGCTAAGGAACTGAATGTTCCTGTTCTGGCACTATCGCAACTAAGCCGTGCTGTTGAGAACAGACCCGGTGGAAGTAAGAAACCAATGCTTTCGGATTTGAGGGAGTCAGGATCTATTGAGCAGGATGCAGATATGGTTCTTTTCCTTTATCGTCCGGAATATTACGGGCTAACGGAAGACGAACAGGGCCGTTCAACTGTAGGTATAGGCGAGGTTATCGTCGCGAAACACAGGAATGGAGAAACCGGTTCCGTGCCACTACGTTTTGTGGGCAAATTCGTGAAGTTTGTCGATCTCGAAGAAGATTTCACAGCGCCTGCTAACGCAAATCCTTTTGCTGGAATAGCGCCTTCTCAGGATTTTGAAAAGCCTAGTAACTTTATCATTCGCCCTTCCAGGATGGATGATATGGAGGATGAACCACCTTTTTGAGAACAAAGATCAAGGAACAAAGATCAAAGACAGGCAAAGGCTTAACTAAGAAAACAAGCCTAATAAGATACCCGCTAATATTAAAAACGGTGTTCTAACCCTTGTAAACACCAGGAGAAGAAACGTTATAGCTACTACACCAACTGACATCAGGCTTATCCCTATAGGCTGCATTAATAGGATAAATGCGGCCCCCATGAAACCTACAGATACGGCGTTTATCCCCGAAAGGGAATTCTTGATCCTTGTGATCTTTTTAAGATCAGTCCAGAAGGGAACGATGAACAAAATCAATATAAGTCCCGGTAAATTAATCCCTAAAACAGCGATAAGCCCGCCCAATATTTGGCCCACAACACTATAACCTGCATTTTTGAGTGTCATTGCCCCTACAAAAGACGTAAACGAGAAGGTTGGTCCCGGCAATGCTTGCTGGAGAGCATATCCCGACAGAAACTGATCTGAAGTTAGATATTCCTTCATATCTACAAACTCTGTATACATGAACGGAACAAGTACCTGCCCACCACCGAAGATCATGATCCCGTTACGGTAAAAATTTTCAAAGAGGCGGATCGGCAGACTAAATGGTGATGTACGATTTACGATAGCGCCGAGACCAGCAAAAAACAGAAGTACACCTACAAAATAGGCTATTTTTCTTGGGTTAACCTTCGAGAAAAGCTTGCTTCTAATCTCCGTTTCTTCCAGCGGCGTATCAATTGCCGATGAGATGATTCCACCAATTAAAATGATAATAGGAAACGCATAAGCGTTTCTAAGTATGAGGGTAGCTACAAGAGAAGCACCTGCGAGCCAAAAAGCTGTATTTGTTTTCAATATCGCTCTCCCGAACTTGTAGGCAGCATAACCAACGATACCGACAGCAACAGGTTGGATATAATTAAGAACATGTTCAAATTTTTCCTTCTGGCCAAGGGTGGTATAACTAACGACCGCAAGACACATTATTGCTGCCGACGGGATCACCCAGATTAGAAATGTCGAGATAGCAATTGAAAGTCCCCCGACCTTATACGCTATTCCTACTAGTGTTTGAGTTGATGAAGGGCCCGGCAGGATCTGCGTTAGTGCATTTAACTCAAGCAGTTCGGGTTCCGAAATATATTTTCGCTTAAGCACGAAATGCTTGAGCATCATTCCCACATGCGCCTGCGCACCCCCAAATGCTGTCAGGGTAAACCAAACAACATCGCTTAGAAAGATGAGGTGGCGTTTGGTCAGCATTTAGTCGTCTTCATAATCCAGGCCCATTGCTGAGTTATAAACGCCTTGCAATTCGGAGAAAGCGTGCATATCTTTTGCGTTGCGCGATACTTCCATTCCCTTTTGATAGGTTGCTATGGCATCAGCCTTACGGTCGAGTTGTTCATATAATTTACCGGCATGGTAATACGTACCAACATATTCAGGATGGTTTTTCAGAAGGTCTTCATAGTATTCGAGAGATTTATCCAGCTCTTTCGAATTCAGGTATTCAGTTGCTAAAGCATATTTTAAAAAGGGATCATTGGGTTCACTTTCCAGGAAATTGAGAAGCTTCTGTAATCTTATATGATGCATTTTAATTTCGCTTTTTTGACTAGATTTGTAAAAACAGAATCTTTATGAAGATATTAGTTTGTGTCAGTAATGTCCCGGATACCACAACAAAAATAACTTTTACCAGTGATAATACACAATTCAATACAGCTGGCGTACAATTTATATTGAACCCGTATGATGAGATTGCGTTAGCACGGGCGATCGAGTTATCTGAAGGCGGTAAAGGTACGGTTACTGTTATACACGTGGGAGAGGCATCCGCAGAACCAACAATAAGAAAAGCTTTGGCCATCGGGGCTGATGATGCAGTTCGTATTAATGCAGCACCACGCGACGCATATTTCGTTTCATTTCAGATAGCAGAGTATGCAAAGAGCAACGGATTTGATCTGATTCTTACCGGCCGTGAATCAATTGACTATAATGGTTCGCAGGTTGGAGCTATGATCGGAGAATTTCTGGACATCCCTTCAATCTCAATCATCAAAAAGCTTGATGCCGATGGTACCAGTGCAAGTATAGAACGTGAAATCGAAGGTGGAAAAGAGATATTAAAGGTTAATTTCCCTTTGGTAGCAAGTTGTGCTGAAGGCGTGGCCGAACCAAAGATCCCCAATATGCGTGGAATTATGTCGGCAAGGACAAAACCTTTGCAGGTAATCGAAGCGTCAGACATAGAGAAACTGGTCACATTTAAATCTTACACTGCTCCTGCCCCACGCGGAGCTGTAACGATGTTAACACCAGATGAAACAGAAAAGCTTGTAAGCTTATTACATACAGAGGCAAAAGTCATTTAACGAACCTTAATTAAATCTCCCGCAGGGGAAACGAGCGAATATGTCAGTTTTAGTATATGTAGAGAATGCAGAAGGCAAGTTTAAGAAATCTACTTTCGAAGTAGTTTCTTATGCTAAAGCAGTGGCTGGACTATTAAACACCGATTTGATAGCAATCTCGATTGGAGATGTTAAACAGGATGAGCTAAGTACCTTAGGCAAATACGGTGCTTCGAAGGTCCTCGATGTAAAAAGTGATAAACTTAAAACATTTGTTATCCAGGCTTATGCTACGGTTATCGCTGAAGCGGCAAACAAAGAAGGCTCTGATGTCCTGGTTTTGGCAAATTCTTTTAGTGGAAAAGGTCTGGCGCCACGTATTGCTGTTAAATTACAAGCTGGCTTGGCAGACTCAGCAGTTGAGGTCCCGAAGATTGAAAACGGCAGTTTTATGATTAAAAAGACAGCTTTCTCAGGAAAAGCCTTCGCATCTGTTGAGTTGAACTCAGCAAAAAAAGTGATCGCATTAAATCCTAATTCATACCAGTTAACAGAATCTGCAGGCGAAGTAAAAATTGAAGATTACCAGCCTGAAATTAAGGAATCTGATTTGCGCATAACCGTAATTGAAGTTGTAAGGGCCACTGATAAGATCGCCCTACCAGACGCTGAGCTTGTTGTCTCAGCCGGCCGTGGATTAAAAGGTTCCGAAAACTGGTCGATCATAGAAGAGCTTGCCGACGCGCTTGGAGCAGCAACCGCATGCTCGAAGCCAGTTTCAGATGCCGGATGGCGTCCTCACGAGGAGCACGTTGGACAGACTGGTATTGCTGTAAGCCCTAATCTTTACATTGCTGTCGGAATATCAGGGGCTATTCAGCATTTAGCAGGTGTAAGCTCTTCCAAAACGATAGTAGTGATTAATAAAGACCCCGAAGCACCATTCTTTAAGGTTGCCGATTATGGTATAGTCGGTGATGCATTCGAGGTCGTCCCTAAATTAACAGAGGCTATAAAAGCTTATAAATCACATTCTTAATTAGCGTGATTTACTTACGTGTTAAGCTTTCTTAATGAAGAAGATAAAATTAGATATAGTTGGGTTATCTTATAGTCAGACACAGTCAGGAGCTTATGCTCTTGTACTTGGCGAAGTAAACGGCCGCAGGCGCTTACCTATTATCATAGGCGGTTTTGAAGCTCAGGCAATTGCCATTGAGATAGAGAAAATGACTCCCAGCCGTCCTCTTACACACGATCTTTTTAAATCACTTGCCGAGGTATACAGTGTTACTATACAGGAAGTTATAATTTACAATCTTGTAGACGGTATCTTTTATGCAAAGCTGATGTGCAGTGATGGCAAGAAGGTTTCTGAAATTGATGCACGTACTTCTGACGCCATTGCTCTTGCCGTCAGATTTGATTGCCCGATCTATACCTATGAATTTATCCTGGCAACAGCAGGCATCGTAATAGAAGGAAATGAATTTGTATTTCTCGAAAACATCGAATCTCAGCCAGAAGAAAAAACTCCCCCCGCTGCTTTAAGCTATAGCTCTTTAAGTGAAGATGAGCTTAAAGCCAAACTTAAAGAAGCCCTTGCAGATGAAGCATATGAAAGGGCAGCAAAGATCCGTGATGAGCTTTCCAAAAGACGATCTTCCTGATTTAGTGCGATTAGCCCCTAAGTTTTAATATCCGATTGGTTTATATTCTAAATTAATTCTATCTTTTGCAATAAATAGCGCAAAACATGAATATAAAATCACGGCTCATGGTCATGAACTTCCTTCAGTTCTTTATCTGGGGTTCATGGTTAATATCCCTTGGCGGATATATGATAGTTACCCTCAATTTCACGGGGGTTGAAGTAGGAAGCATTTTCGCCACAATGGGTATTGCCTCCTTATTTATGCCCGCTGTTATGGGTATAATTGCCGATCGTTTTTTCAACGCTGAGCGCGTATTAGGTGCCTGTCATATCGTCGGCGCCCTCCTGCTTTTTCTCGCAGCACAAATTGAAGATTACCCCTCCCTGTATATTATCATGTTGTTTAACTGTATGGCTTATATGCCTACAATAGCGTTGGCCAATACTGTGTCATATAACGCTCTGGAGAAGAATAACATGGATATTGTGAAGTCGTTCCCTCCCATCCGGGTTTGGGGTACGATCGGATTTATAGCTGCTATGTGGGTAGTCGATCTGATGGACCTCACCAAAAGCCCTATGCAGCTTTACGTAAGTGCCGCGGCGTCTCTTTTGCTCGGACTCTATTCATTCACTATGCCACCGCGTCCGCCTCTGAAGTCTGGAGATGCGCGCAGCTTTTCTTCAAGTCTTGGGCTGGACGCACTGGTTCTTTTCAAATCGCGTAAGCTGGCTATTTTCTTCATCTTTTCTATGTTCTTAGGTGCTGCTTTACAGATAACTAACCTGTTTGGCGGCTCCTTTCTTGATGACTTCAAAAGCACATATCCTGACTCTTTTGGTGTTCAGCATCCTAACTTACTACTGTCTATTTCACAGATTTCTGAAACCCTGTTTATCCTTACTATTCCATTCTTCCTCTATAAGTTCGGCATCCGGACGGTGATGTTATTCAGTATAATTGCCTGGGTATTACGTTTTGCTTTATTTGGGATAGGTAACCCGGGAGATGGTTTATGGCTCCTCGTACTATCGATGATCATTTACGGAATGGCTTTCGACTTCTTCAATATCTCAGGTTCTCTGTTCGTGGAAAGAGAAGCTGATCCGGCTATCCGGGCGAGTGCTCAGGGATTGTTCATGCTAATGACAAACGGCCTGGGTGCATTTTTTGGAGGAATTCTGAGCGGATGGGTTGTTGACTTTTTCACCAGTGGTGGCGTTCGCGACTGGCAGAGCATTTGGTTTACATTCGCGGGATACGCATTATTGCTTGCCATCATATTCCCATTTGTCTTTAAGTACAAACACGTACCAGATCAGCTGAAAGCAGTAGAGCATTAAGATGTCAAAACATTACCGTAAGGAAAATAATTGTCTTAACTGCGGAAAAGTTGTTGAAGGTAAGTTCTGCAGCAACTGCGGCCAGGAAAATATCGAAATCAAAGAACCATTCTGGGCTTTTGTAAGCCACGGTATCGGACATTACTTTCATTATAATTCAAAGTTCAAACAGACCTTAAGGCCCTTCCTTACAAAGCCTGGAAAGCTCACCAAAGATTATATGGAAGGGCGTCGTGCCAGCCACATCCCACCAATCAGTCTTTATCTATTCATTACGATTGTTTATTTCCTTTGTTCTCCAATTTTCAAGGCGACTTGGCTGTTATAATCACTAATGCCGTTGGGATGATCCTAGTTGTCTTAATTAGCTGACAGAATACATAAAAAAAACCGGTAGTTTTGATACCGGCTCTTACTTAATTTCTATTCTTTATATCTACATATTCGCGAAGGGTCTCGCCAATATATATCTGCCTTGGTCGACCAATTGGCTCCTTATTTTCCCGCATCTCCTTCCATTGTCCAATCCATCCCGGCAAACGGCCTAAGGCAAATAAAACGGTGAACATATCCGTTGGGAAACCAAGGGCACGATAAATAATGCCTGAGTAGAAGTCAACATTCGGATATAATTTACGCTCAACAAAATAGGGGTCGCTTAACGCAGCAGCTTCAAGTTTCTTTGCGATATCCAAAACCGGATCATCGATGCCTAACTTATCTAATACATCATCACATGCCTTTTTAATGATCTTTGCACGAGGATCAAAGTTTTTATATACACGGTGACCAAATCCCATTAAACGGAAAGGGTCATTTTTGTCTTTCGCTTTATTGATCCATTTGTCGGTATCACCTCCATCGTTTTTGATCTGCTCAAGCATTTCTATCACCGCCTGATTCGCTCCGCCATGCAATGGTCCCCATAAAGCAGAAATCCCTGCGGATATTGATGCGTACAGATTACACTCTGACGAACCTACCATTCTAACAGTTGATGTCGAACAGTTTTGCTCGTGATCTGCATGCAGAATAAACAATACGTTCATTGCAGATACAAACACCGGATCTATTTCAACATCCTCAGTACGCTGACCAAAAGTCATATTCAGAAAATTGTCTACATATCCCAGCTTGTTTAATGGATATATCACAGGGTGCCCCAAAGATTTTTTATAGATCCATGAAACCACTGTTGTCATTTTAGCAAGAAGCTTAATGATTGTTTGATTTTGTTCCTCGGCAGTCGGCCTTGATTTTAACGACTCAGGATAAAAAGCTGATAATGAGCAGATCAAAGAAGAAAGCTGGCCCATTGGGTGAGATTTAGAAGGAAATCCATCAAAGAATTTCTTCATGTCCTCGTGAACCAGAGTATGCTTTGAAATGTCAGCCTGGAAAGCATCAAGCTTAGCCTGCGAAGGCAATTCTCCGTAAATCAGAAGGTAAGCAACTTCAAGAAAGGATGATTTTTTCGCCAGCTCTTCTATGGCGTAACCTCTGTATTTTAAAATACCTTCCTCTCCGTCAAGAAACGTTATAGCACTTTTGGTAGCACCAGTATTTTTGTAACCAGAATCCAGCGTGACAAATCCGCTTTGATCACGAAGCTTTGAAATATCTATTGCCTTTTCACCCTCAGTACCTTCAATTATTGGTAAATCGTACGTTTTGTCCCCTATTTTTAAGGATGCTGATTCAGACATGTTGGTTTATAATAGTTATTAGACAAAACTAATAATTATGCTCGCTTATGTGGCAACTTTGACAAAAGGTTTTGCAATATTTTTGTTAATGAAAATCAATTAACATTGGCTATCACACAATTAATACTGAATTATTGGTATTTAATCAGAAAGTATAGGGCAGGTACGCTTGTAGCTGCCGAATTAATTCTTGCCGGCACCTATGGTTTCTTTAACTGATCCGCAATTAAGCATTTCATCGCCGTAATAAGGATTTCTAACTTCTTTTTCTGCAGCAAGCCAATAACCGCCCTTGCCTTCATTAATCATAGGACAATGCATAACGTACATTGCTCCGGAATTAACATCGGTGTGCTTCAGCAGAGCGACGATATCTGAACTCAATGCTGTGAAATGAACGCGCTGGGTTTTTAGGTCCCCTGCCGCAGCAATTTTATTCGCCAATGATGCCGTGTTCTCACATCCCTGAACATTCGCCAGCGATGTCGCTAATTCCTTCCCAGCCGCCTGTGCTCCTGCAGCGTCCGAGGACACCAGAACATCTTTTAACTTTAAATAGTCATTATAAACCTCCTGGGTTTTGTCATCTTTAAGATCTGCTGCTGGCGCTGATCCTACAGCTGTCGAATCAACTGCCTTGGCGTCTTTGGTTTCGCCCGTTTGGTTGCAAGCAGTAAACATACCCGCGATAACCAAGCCTGAAATAACTAGTCGTAAATTCATAGTGTTCTGTTTTTTTTTAAATATCGGTAATAATGCTGAATATGTAGCTTAAAAACTAGAAAGTCCCGCAATGTGCGGGACTTTACAAAATTAGTTCAGGTTAAATCCGTAAGCCAAACGAAGCGCTACCTGTCCGGGATTCTTCAAGACTATAAGCGAATTACCCGTCATCCCTTCATAACGTAAGCCTATATCAATACCTGCGTTCGTACCTACTCCTATTCCGGGTGCATATATAAATGTCATATTCGATCCGTCACGGGTTCCGAAACCTACTCCAACTTCTCCTGAGAAGTAAAAACGTGCAACCGGGAATACTTTAATGCCGGCTTTGACAGGAATGAAGTCCAAATTGTTTACGTCAGTTCGAGCAGGTAAAGTTAAAGCTGGATTTGGCTTAACTGAAAAAGTATTATATCCTACAGAAAGAATACCTGAAATATTACTCGTAAAATCCTGCTGTAATCTCACGTCCCCGCCAAAGCCGAATTTATAACCCTGTGTAGTCGGGATTCCGGCACTTAAGCCTAGACCAAGTCGTGTAGCTTTTGAATCTCCATCATTTACCGAAGTGGTTTGGGCGTTAGCATTGGCTGATCCAATAAGAATAACTGCTGCAACTGCTGCAGAAGCAATTAATGATTTTGTTCTTTTCATAAATTCAATAGAGCATATATTAAACTCACGCCCTGTTAAACAAGGTCTGTGCCAATAATGTTAGATTAAAGAAAATGAATGTTTAAACTGATATGGACCTTGGATTCCGAACCAGGGATGTTTATCTTTTTAAAATAAGATATCCCTTATTCACTTGTTTTGTCCGGTCAGGCCCTATTGTGCGATAAGTAGTGACTAAATAGAAATATACCCCGTCACTCAAAGGCAGATCCGAATTGACAAGTAGGCCCTTATTCGCAAAGCCCTTAAAATTCCTGTCACTGTTGTTATAATTTTTTATAGAGAATAATTCATTTCCCCAACGATTGAATATTAAAACTTCGTTGTCAGGAAACATCTCAATATTTTGGATGGTGAAAAACTCGTTGCCGCTTCCGTCACCATTTGGCGACATAAGGGGATCCGGCATAATCTCAGCATTTATAGGTTCATCCTTCGGTATATCAGTTGTTGGCGGAGGAGGATAAACGTCATTTATTATAACTACAGCTCCATTTCCTATCCGCACATCAGCGTTTGAAACAGTCTTTATTTTCAATATAACATCTTCATCACCTTCCTGAAACCCGTCGTTGAGCGCTGCGATAGTCATCTTTTGGGTAGTTGAAAGAGATCCCCTTGGAATAGTCAAGCTCATAAACTGGTCGAGCACCAGGTAATCTCTTTCCTTTTCTGCTTTCCCGCTGTAAGCAACGGTTATAGTCACATTTTCATTAAATACTCGTTCCAACCTTGCTGTTACTGACACCTTTTTGCCTTCCCAAACAGATGAGAGTTCCGGAGTTAAATAGACGGTTGAAACAGGGCGCACGTTTATAGCCACCTTAGCCGAATGGCAATCTCCCACGGCGGTACATATCTGGTATGAGAACTCAGCAGAGCCCGCGAAACCATTGTCGGGAATAAAGGTAAATTTACCGTCGGGTTCAAATGTTATTTTTCCGTTTTTCGGATCCGTTAATTTAATGAAAGTCGTCTTCGCAGCCTGCGGACTCGTGTCATTCGGAGCTACGTCGCCTAGCAATACACTACCTTGTTCTACACTGAAATTATCGTTTCTCGCTACAGGTAAACATTTCTCCAGCGCAATCTCTCCCTTCACGATAAAGGTACATCCCGCCGCATCCCTGACGATCATTTCGTAGCTGCCAGACTTGAGATTATTAACATCTGCGTCCGATAAGACAGAACCTGTCCACGATATTTTATAGGGTTTTGTCCCGCCTGTAATGTTGCTTGAAATTGCACCATCATTATTAAGGCAGCTGGCATTTTTTAAGGTCAAAACCGCATTAAGTGGTGCTGGTTGTGAAATCACTACATCGGCAGTTGTTGTACACTTAACCGCATCAGTCACAATCACTTTGTATGTTCCTGGCAGCAAGCCTGTCAGATTTTGCGTGGCCTGACCCTTATCCCACTTATACGTGTAAGGAGCAGTTCCTCCTTTTACGTCCAGCGAAATAGACCCTGTACCGGATCCGTAGCATGAAATATTTGACTTTGCAACGATGACTTCAAGTACCTGTGGTTGTGATATTGTTATTGTTGATTTCGT
>NZ_JBBJNI010000111.1:13867-14240 GCF_037719425.1 Daejeonella sp.
ACGGTAACAGTATATGATCCTGCTGATAGCCCGGCAAGGTCTTCTGAACTTTTACCGTTATCCCAGGCATAAGTATACGGGGCAAAGCCGCCGGTAACTTTCAGATCAATTGAAGCGGTCGAGCTGCCGGAACAGAGCACATCCGTTTTGGTGTGGCTCAAATTGAATGCGATGGCTGGCTGGGAAATTGTAACCGAAACGACAGCGGTACAGTTGTTAGCATCCGTAACCGTAACCTGATATGCTCCCGCAGCAAGCGCTGTACGGTCTTCGGTAGTCACCCCATCAGACCAGGCAATTCTGTAAGGTGCATTACCGCCTGAAACACTGAGGTTAATTTCCCCGGCACTTCCACCATAGCAAATGATATCAG
>NZ_JBBJNI010000112.1:0-8930 GCF_037719425.1 Daejeonella sp.
TTGTTTTGTAGCAGGTGCTTTAAAACGGGGAACATAGGCCGGTTTAAGATCTGAGGTTTGAGGACCGAGGTCTGAAGTGGCAGGAGGTGTTTGCGGCTGTTCCTTGTTAGTTGCAGCCGGACTTTTAAAACGCGGAACGTATGCAGGTTTAGGTTCGTCGCCCGTTCCACTTTCAGTTTTCAGTTTTCCGCTTTCAGCTTCTTCCTTTTTTACAATTCCTCCCGCCCGAAATCTCGGCGTATATACCGTGGCTTCTACTGTTGGAGACAATAACGGCTCCGCCTGCGAAGCGATCTCGTTCACTTCAATAACCTCTTTAGCAGGTACAGGCTTTGGCTCTTCCTTCAGGTGGTAGGCCCTTCTCAGCTTATTAAACAGGAATTTTTTACTGTGGTCAAAACTCTTTGGCCCCATCTGTCTGTAATGGCTCTGGAACTCCGTAAACAAACCCGGCTCAGCGGTTTGAAACTGAACCCGGTCTATTTTTTTCTTTGTAAGGAATTCCTCGAAAGTCATCAGCCCGAAAATTATTCTGCCATATTATGATACACAGCCTGAACGTCATCGTCCTCTTCAAGCTTGTCGATCAGTTTAAATACATCAGCGGCCTGTTCTTCGCTTACCGCAGTAGTCGATTCAGATACCCGTTCCAGTTTGGCGCTGATCACCGGGATGCCTTTTTCTTCAAGGGCCTTCTGCATCTTGCCGAAATCCTCAAATGAGGTATGGATCACACCCACATCTTTGCCCGTTTCATCTGCTTCCACATACAGGTCTTCGAGTCCGAAATCTATGAATTCCAGCTCCAGCTCATCCAGCTCCATATCACCCGGATCAAAACGGAATACCGACTTGCGCGTGAAAATGAAATCCAGTGATCCTGTTTTGCCCAGGGTGCCATTGGTCTTATTAAAATAGCTCCGTACGTTGGCTACCGTCCGGTTGGTATTGTCGGTCGCAGTTTCAATGAGTATGGCTACGCCATGCGGCGCATAACCCTCATAAACAAGCTCTTCGTAATTGCTTTCGTCCTTATTGCTTGCGCGCTTTATCGCAGCCTCAACCGTATGCTTGGGCATATTCACCGCCTTTGCATTCTGCATCGCAGTTCTCAGGCGTGAGTTTGCATCAGGGTTAGATCCGCCATCCTTTACAGCCATCACGATCTCTTTTCCGAGACGGGTGAACTGTATAGCCATCTTCGCCCAGCGCTTGAATTTTCTTTCTTTACGGAATTCGAATGCTCTTCCCATTTTTATTGTTACTCCTTATTGATATTTGGAAGCTAAGTTGATTATTTATCTTTTATTTTATTGCTTTTCCGTGCAGGTTTTTTGGATGCGAGCAAGGGATTCGAGAATCTGAGCTTCCACCCAGCGAGCTCACCTTGCACACAAGAATCGCACTTATCTTAAAATTGTTGTTTCTTACCGTTATCCCGCTGTCAACCTGCCTGCCGGTAGGCAGGCTGTCCACTGTCAACTGTCCACTGATTAAATTATCTTTTCAAATTATCAAACATGTCACCCGTCATCTTAGCCAGGTTGAACTCCGGCTTCCAAGCCCAGTCCATCCGGGCCTGCCCGTCGTCTATAGATCTTGGCCAGCTCGAAGCAATCGCCTGGCGCTGATCATAATCGGTATACGAAAGCTTAAAGGCGGGGATGTGTTTCCTGATCTCATCTGCGAGGGTCTCAGGCGTGAAGCTCATGCCGGTCAGATTGTATGACGAGCGGATCGTGATCTTCTCAGCCGGGGCGTCCATCAGCTCGATCGTCCCGCGGATCGCATCATCCATGTACATCATAGGCAGTTCCGTTTCGGCCGACAAGAACGACTGGTAGCTGCCCTTCTTCAATGCCTCATGGAAGATATGTATCGCATAATCTGTAGTTCCCCCGCCCGGTGCTGCTTTCCAGCTGATTAGTCCCGGGTAGCGGATACTCCGGACATCGGTGCCGTATTTCTGGAAATAATATTCGCACCAGCGCTCACCGGCAAGTTTGCTTATTCCGTACACGGTATTGGGGTCCATTACGCAATACTGGGGGGTATAGTCTTTCGGTGAATTGGGGCCGAATACGGCAATAGAGCTCGGCCAGTAGATGCGCTGCGTTTTAAACTCCTGCGCCAGGTCCAGCACATTCAGCAAGCCGTTCATGTTAAGGTCCCATGCCAGTTTGGGGTTTTGCTCACCCGTAGCCGACAAGAGGGCCGCCAGTAAATACACCTGCGTAGGTTTATATTTCTGGAAAATATTCTTTAGAATGTCCTTCTCAAGCACATTCACAAACTCAAACGGCCCGGCATTCTTGATGTCGTAGTCAGGACGGCGGATATCACAAGCTATGACCTGCCCATCGCCATAGATCTTCCTTAATTCGCTTACTAATTCCGTCCCAATCTGCCCGTTTGAGCCTAGTACAACTATGGTATCCTGCATTATAATTGGTTTCGGGCAAATGTAAGGATTTTGTGGGAGGGTTGAGGGGGAAGAAGCGAGAAGTTGGCTATAGTTTTCGAGCAAGGACAAACGATCTTCGAAAGGTTTTTAGATTTCCGTTTGTGTCGAATATTTCAGCATAAATAAAATAAATACCTATGCCTGCGGGAGAACTGAATTCATTTAGCCCATCCCATATCAACATACCTGTTGAGTTTAAGGTAGAATTTTTAAGGAGGTTCTTAACCAATACACCGTCATCATTGAAAATCTTAATATTCGCAACCATTCCGGGTGCCGGCATATGATAGCTGACCTGGAGTATATCCTCAAAGCCATCATTGTCCGGTGAAAAAGTTCTTGAGGTTAGAGCAAATTCCTCAGTGCGGGAGAGAGTCTCGCTAAATTGCGAGTTTTTGTATCCGGGTGTTGCAAATCCAGATGCTGCCGTTGCAGACCTGAAATTACCTGCATCATTTGTGTTAAGGCCGAAGCTGCTCCTCTCGAGTGAAACTCCCTCAAAGTTTTTGAGCAGCTGAAAATGCATCTTATCGTTATAGTCGAGTTGATCTACCCGGCCACCGTTACTGAGTAGCACGACTGTCCCTTTATCATCGTTAAATTGAGGTAGTGTAGCCTTTAAAATTTGATGCGGATTTTCTATTATATATTCTTTTTTGATGTTTTCAGGATCGCTTGTTACGGACATGTAATGGCCGGGCTCAAACAATAATTGTTTTAAGCTAATTCTCTTGGCGCTGCTAACGGTGTCTTTTACAATAGTCGCAATTGATAGATCCTGCAAATCAAGGATATGTTTTGTGTTATTGTAAATCTCAACGAAATCTACGCCCCCCGGCCGTGGATTGAATAAGATCTCATTTACCAGAACGGCATTTTTACCTATCCTCTCGGTCAATAGGAAATCCTTGGAATTAAAGTTTTGAAGAATGCCGGAACCAGCACAATCTCTTAAATCGGTCGCCTCAATTCTGTATGTGTGCCCTCTGGCGAGCGGATCTTTAAATTTGAGCAGAACCTGTTCGAATGTGGGTGCAATTTGGATAACGGCGATAGGTTTTCCAACACCGTTGTTTAATTGATAGTTACCCGGAATGGATGCAGACAAACTATCAACAGACTTATTGAATGTTAGCAATAACGTTATACTGTCTGTCAGAACGGCTTCAAGTAATCTCAAGCCCTCGACGGCGGTACTTTCATGGATTGAGTTTTTCCTTCCCGGGGTTCCGCCTGTCGAGTCTTTGCTTGCTGCCCAATTTTGAAAATCTATACATATCGAAGCGGCGTTGATCATTTCCAATGAGTAGCCACCTGTTTTTTTTCCATTGTCCTTGTACCAAGCGGCGTTATATGCTACTCTTTGAAGCTCCCTTCCTTTGTTATTTTTAAGGATCAAAATATCTTTTTCATTACCTAAAACAGGCCATACGCGCAATCCCAATACTTTCCCAAACGCAGAAAAGTTCAATGTGTCTTTTTCGGGACATAAAATTAAATAAGATTTTGGCCCAATCTCTCCATCAGTAAATTTATGTTGAAGGCCTTCGTCACTATACAACATGCCTTTTAAACTTACAGTCTTTTCTGTGGGATTATAGAGTTCAACAAACTCTGTCTCCGGTAATCCAATTTGCGGCGAGGGGTCAGCCATTATTTCATTTATTAGTATAGGGTAATCAATTTCGGGAATAGTAGGGATGGTAAAAGAAGCATGATTATTAGCATCAGTAATTTTTTCTCTCCGGCAATCGAAAAGCGAATCTGCAGTAAGGGTGTAATTGATCCCTTCACGAAATTTAGATCGAAATTTCAGATGGAGCGCCGTATAACTATCTTCTATGGAGATAGCGATAGCTCTACCGATTTCATTATTTATCGAGAACCCTGATACTTTAAGACTTACGGTATCCGGAATGGAGTTTAGATAGACGGTTACCGTGCTATCAGATGGATTTTTTATAGAATCGATTCGCAGCTCTCTGCGGGTCTCATGCGACGTGTTAACACTATTAGCACGGCCTGGTGATCCACCGGATTCGTCTATGGATGAAACCCAATTGTAGAAACCATTGCAGCTGTTATTCAGTAAGTCTATCTTCTCCAGCGACCAGCCGCCACTTTTCTTGATCCGGTTTTTATACCATTTATCAGAATACCCAACGGAATCTACTAATCTCTGCTTAAGGCTTTTTAAGGTTATCTGGTCACCGGGATTTCCTAATGAGGGCCATGGCGAGATTCCTTTCGTTTTACCAAACTGTTTAAATAGAAGTGTGTCGGCCACCGGACATAGGATAATGTAAGCGCCGGGCGCTATGGTTGTATTTGTTAGGATCCCCTTGGTTATTGGATCGCTTAAGATCCATTTGTTTAGATCAATAGTTTCGCGGCCGGGATTATATATTTCGATAAATTCGGCAAGGGGCAAACCTATTTCCGGAGAAGGGTCGGCAAATATTTCCGTTATAAATATTCTTGCTGTATCTGCTTGTGCCGGAACAGGTGGAGGAGGCGTACTAAATTTAAATTTAAAAGACACGCTACCGGGAATAGAATTTCCGCTGCAATCCTTCAATTTTGATATCGACAATTGGTATTCAAGTCCTGCCTGAAACCTCTTTCCATAGGTTAAAACGACTTCCTTTAATTCCACATCTGCGGCAATTTTCTTGATTGTATTGTCTGGTGACAAAATAAAATTGCCATCAACCAGTGCTGCACCGTTGAGATGTTTATTAAAGAACACCTTGAGAGTAGTATCCGAAATTAATTTCAGACTGTCGACCCTTAATTCTAAAAGGTCATAGCCTGAAATATTAACCGAATTTTTTTTACCAGGTGTTCCACCGATCGTATCTATAGAGGCGGTCCAGTTGAAGAAATCTTCACACACTGATTTAAGGTCGATCTTCTCCAAACTCCAACCGCCCGATTTTTTGCCGTTACTTTTATACCAGGCATCGGAATATGCGACAGAATCTACGAGTCTGTTCTTAAAACTCTTCAAGACTATTTGATCATATCCGTTATTTAATGGAGGCCACGGGCTAAGCCCGATAGTTCTTCCAAAAGGCTTGTAATGAAGGGTATCTGCCATCGGACAAAGAATTACATATTCTTTAGGGTATATTTTTTGCCCCCGAATTGTCGCTTTTGAAGTTGGATCACTTATAGTCCATTTATCTAAATCTACCGTGTCTTTTGAGGGGTTGTATAGTTCAATAAATTCTACCAACGGCAAGTGGATTTCCGGAGAAGGGTCAGCAAATATTTCCGTTATAAATACTCTCGCAGTATCTGCTCGTTCTGGAACAACTGGAGGAGCCGGACTTGTTTTAAACTTGAACGCCGGACTACCAGTCATAGAATTTCCACTACAATCCTTCAGTTTTGATACTGACAATTGATATTCAGTTCCTGCCTGAAACTTCTTTCCATAAGTTAGAACCACTTCTTTTGATTCCGCATCTGCGGCAATTTTCTTGATTGTATTGTCTGGTGACAAAATAAAATTGCCATCAACCAGTGCTGCACCGTTGAGATGTTTATTAAAGAACACCTTGAGAGTAGTATCCGAAATTAATTTCAGACTGTCGACCCTTAATTCTAAAAGGTCATAGCCTGAAATATTAACCGAATTTTTTTTACCAGGTGTTCCACCGATCGTATCTATAGAGGCGGTCCAGTTGAAGAAATCTTCACACACTGATTTAAGGTCGATCTTCTCCAAACTCCAACCGCCCGATTTTTTGCCGTTACTTTTATACCAGGCATCGGAATATGCGACAGAATCTACGAGTCTGTTCTTAAAACTCTTCAAGACTATTTGATCATATCCGTTATTTAATGGAGGCCACGGGCTAAGCCCGATAGTTCTTCCAAAAGGCTTGTAATGAAGGGTATCTGCCATCGGACAAAGAATTACATATTCTTTAGGGTATATTTTTTGCCCCCGAATTGTCGCTTTTGAAGTTGGATCACTTATAGTCCATTTATCTAAATCTACCGTGTCTTTTGAGGGGTTGTATAGTTCAATAAATTCTACCAACGGCAAGTGGATTTCCGGAGAAGGGTCAGCAAATATTTCCGTTATAAATACTCTCGCAGTATCTGCTCGTTCTGGAACAACTGGAGGAGCCGGACTTGTTTTAAACTTGAACGCCGGACTACCAGTCATAGAATTTCCACTACAATCCTTCAGTTTTGATACTAGCAATTGATATTCAGTTCCGGTCTGAAACTTCTTTCCATAAGTTAGAACCACTTCTTTTGATTCCGCATCTGTAGTAATTTTCCGAATAGAATTATCCGGTGACAAAACAAAATTGGCAGCAACCAGCGTCGCACTGTTAAGATGTTTATTAAAGAACACCTTAAGAGTAGTATCAGAAGTTAATTTCATACTGTCGGCCTTTAATGATAAAAGGTCATAGCCTGAAATATTAATCGAATTTTTTTTACCAGGTGTTCCACCGATCGTATCTATGGAGGCAGTCCAATTGAATATATCTTCGCAAACCGATTTGAGGTCGATTTTTTCCAGACTCCAACCACCTGCCTTTTTAGAATTGGTACGATACCAGGTGTCTGAATAAGCCAGGGAATCTACAAGCCTGTTCTTGAAACTCTTCAATGCTATCTGATCGGAGGCATTATTCAGTGAGGGCCATGGACTAATCCCGATAGTTTTTCCAAAGGGTTTATAATGAAGGGTATCTGCCATCGGACAAAGAATTACATATTCACCAGGAAATATTCTTTGCCCCCGAATTGTCGCTTTTGAGGTTGGATCACTTATAGTCCATTTATCTAAATCAACCATGTCTTTTGAGGGGTTGTATAGCTCAATAAATTCTACCAACGGCAAGTGGATTTCCGGAGAAGGGTCCGCAAATATTTCTGTAATAAATATCTTAGCGGTATCCAACTGTTCCGGAATCGGCTGTGGAGTTGCAGGAGTCTTAAATGTTAGAGCGGGGTTGCTGGTAATGGGATTTCCACTACAATCTTTCAGATTTAACACAGATATTTGATATTCAGTTCCTTCCCGAAACTTCTTATCATAAGATAAAGTGACCTCTCGACTTGCCTTATCTGAAGTAATTTTCTTCAAAGTATTAGTAGCCGGAAGCAGCTTGAAGTTCTCAGCGACAAGAGTGGCACTATTGAGATATTTGTTAAAATATAATTTGACAGTAGTATCTGAGATTAATTTGAGACTGTCGGCCTGTAAAACGATCGAGTCGTATCCCGTAACATTAACGGAGTTCTGTTTTCCTGGTGTTCCGCCACTGGTATCAATCGAAGCTGTCCAATTAAAGAAATCTTCACACACTGATTTTAGGTCGATTTTCTCCAAACTCCACCCGCCCTGTTTTTTAATATTACTTTTATACCATCCATCGGAGTAGGATATAGAATCCACCGGTCTATTTTTGAAGCTTTTAAGCACAAGTTGATCGGAACTGTTGTTTAATGACGGCCATGGATTTAGCCCAACAGTCTTGCCGAAAGATTTATATTGGACAGTGTCTGCTGCAGGACAAAGAATCAGATATTCCAGGGGTAAAATTCTTTGTCCTCTAATTGTGGCTTTGGTAGTCGGGTCGCTCAAGGTCCACTTATCGAGGTCGACAGTGTCTTTAGATGGGTTATAAATTTCAATAAACTCTGACAAAGGTAACTGGATCTCGGGCGACGGATCAGCAAAGATTTCAGTAATAATCATTCTTGCTGTGTCAGCAGGTTCCACAACGGGCGGTGGCTTGATCGTTTTAAATCTTAAATTCTCCGGTTTATTTGTAATCAGAATACCGCTGCAGTCTTTAAGATTGTGGAGTTTCAACTGATATTCGATGCCGCCCTGAAAGGTTTTGTCGTAGGTCAATACCAGCTTCTTAAAATCCGAGTCAGTAGTTATTTTTTTTTCTGAAAACGTATTTGGAATTATTTCAAAATTCGCTGGTAACAGGGTTGAACTATCAAGATGCTTATTAAAATTGATTGTTATTGATGTGTCAGAAAGCTGCTTCAAGCTATCAGGACTCAGAGACATTGTATCGTAGCCGGCAACATAAATAGAGTTTTCTTTCCCCGGCGTCCCTCCAGTGGAATCAACTGTCGCAAACCAATTAAAAAGACTCTGGCATTTGGACTGAGGATCTCTCCGCTCAAGTGTCCAACCCCCTGTTTTCTTTGTTGAATTCCTATACCAGGCATCGGAGTAACGAACGGAATCTATAGGTAAACTTTCAGGACTTAGTAGTTTTAGTATTTCCCCGGAATTGTTCAGAGATGGCCAGGGCGATAAGCCGACAACCTTGCCAAATGATTTGAATTCAGCCGTGTCGGCTTTGGCACAGATAATAAGAAAAGACTGCGGCTCTAGTTTTATTTCCCCAAATGTCGTGGAACTTCCTGAGTCGTTAAATTTCCAATTTTTTAGAGAAATAGATTGGTTGGT
>NZ_JBBJNI010000112.1:8940-11916 GCF_037719425.1 Daejeonella sp.
TTGGTATTATTACGAAGCTCGACAAATTCAACCGACGGGAGATCAATTTGTGGTGTAGGGTCGGCAAATATTTCATTGATGACAACGTCCCCAAATTTCGCAACGAAAGGCTTAATGTAGGTAAAGGAGCCACTATTATTTGGACCTATTAGATTTCCATTTCTGTCTTTAACATTTGTGACTGAAACTAAATATGTTCCGCTGGTTAAAGCATTGATCAGCCTCAATCTAAATTTGGCAGGATCATTTGTTGTTTGGATCTGGCTAACTGACCCCGGATTATTATTAAGTACATAATTTGATGCAGTTTTTGCACTTAAACTATCGATAGCTTCATTGAAAGTAATCTCAAGAGTATTAGAATCTATGTTTGAAACAGAGCTTACAACTGGAGGTGATGTGTCAGTTACTATCGAGGCGATCTTAATATCATCAATAAAGTGTTTAAGAAAGAATGATGCAGTAGATTGCTGCACAAGAATGCCAAAATGAGACGAGGTAATATGAGACACGTCTACAACATTTCCTTCTGGAACATAAGATGAACTACTCGATACAATCTCCCGTTCCAGCGTAAAGTTACCGACCATATCACGTTTTAACCTAATCTTAATTGTGTTGTTTGATAAACCAACAGAGCCATTCGCTCCATCGATTATTTTTACGCTGCTTCCTGTTGTTCCGGAACGTTTGTAAAGGCTTATCTCATCGTCAGTATTCCCTATCCGAACGAAATAGCCATTTATAAGAGGAGCCTTGAGGTCTGCCTTATCGGATATCACATAGACATCGATGTAGTTTGAGCCTGAAGTACTGAATTGCAGATTTACCCAAAACTCCCACTGGGCATTGCTCGCTAATGTACTTTGTGTACTCAGGAAGAAACTAGAATTTGCTGCGTTTGAGTTTGATCTCAGTTTGTTATCGATTACCATGAAATCCACGGCATTATTGCTGCCAGTCCAAACGGGGTTAGTTGTAAAGTTCCCATCGCTGAAGTCCTCATTAAGTTGCGCTCGCAAAACGGTAGTTGAGAAAATGAGGAAAATAATTAGTACTTGTTTCATATTGATTGGAATGAAACGTAAAAGTCTACAACGGCCTAGTTACTTTCAGAGGCAATGAGTTTAAGGCAGTATCCCTTGTGTTTGGGGCAAAAAAACCTGTAAATTGATCCCTCAAACCCTTTATCTCAATCATTTACCCCCTAAACCCCCAAATTTTCCCCATCTTTGCCCCAATTAAACATTATTAACAATTTTAAACCCAATTCAAAAATGAAAGTCGCAGTAGTAGGCGCTACCGGCCTTGTAGGTTCGGTGATGTTAAAAGTTTTAGCAGAGCGCAATTTCCCCGTTAGTGAATTGATCCCCGTAGCTTCTGCAAAGAGCGCGGGTAAACAGATTGAATTCAAGGGAAAGAAGTACACTGTGGTGACGATGGATGATGCCGTTGCCATGAAGCCGGATGTGGCTTTATTTTCAGCAGGCGGAAGCACCTCCCTGGCGGATGCGCCGCGTTTTGCAGCAGTGGGTACCACGGTTATCGATAATTCTTCGGCATGGAGAATGGATCCGGATAAGAAGCTGGTAGTACCGGAAGTGAATGCACATGTACTTACGTCTAACGACAAGATCATTGCCAATCCAAATTGTTCAACCATACAAATGGTAGTGGTTTTAAAGCCGCTCCATGATAAATATAAAATTAAACGGGTTGTGGTTTCAACCTATCAGTCAGTTACAGGTACCGGTGTAAAAGCCGTTGACCAGATGATGAATGAGCGGAAGGGGATCACCGGTGAGATGGCTTATGCCTATCCGATCGATCTGAATGTAATTCCGCAGATCGATGTGTTCACCGACAATGGCTACACCAAGGAAGAAATGAAAATGATCCTTGAAACTAAAAAGATCATGGGCGATGATTCCATCCGCGTTACGGCAACAACTGTCCGCATCCCGGTAATGGGCGGCCACTCTGAATCGGTGAATATTGAATTCGAGAATGATTTTGATCTTGCTGAGGTTCGTGCGATTCTTGAAAAAGAAGAAGGTATTATAGTAGTTGATGATCCGGCTAACCTGAAATATCCCATGCCAATGGACGCCCATGAGAAAGATGAGGTGTTTGTAGGCCGGATCAGAAGGGATGAGTCGCTTGAGAAAACACTGAACCTTTGGATCGTTGCTGATAATCTCCGCAAGGGAGCTGCAACAAATGCGGTGCAGATCGCTGAGTATTTGAAGAAGAATGAACTGATCTAGAACCGAAGTCTGATTACTGATCACTGATTACCGATTACCAGAAGCCCGGTCAACAACGCCGGGCTTTTTTCATTAACTCGCCTTACTAAGAGATAGCGAAGTGTTGATACGGCTTTGCCGAGGTCCTGCCCACTACCCCCAGAGGATATTTGTCGCATATTGATTACCTTTATTAGCTGCATCGATCACAATATGGGCTTCGATCACGCCTGATCAGGAACTTTTGTGTTCGTACAGCTTGCGCCTGGCCATAAAATTTGAGGGTTACGCCAATGTTAAATTAATTAGTCTTTTTCATAAATTTTTCTAATATTTACGATACCCTGTTTAGCTATCCTAAAATTCTCTTCCAATGCAAAAAAATGAAATTTGCGATTCTGAACTTATCTCGAAGATCCGGGATGGGGAAGAGGCTGCATTTCGCATTGTTTTTGATAAGTATTCTGCCAGGCTCTATAACTTCAGCTTCCGGTTTCTGAAGAATAAAGAGCAGTGTCAGGAAGTGGTTCAGGAAGCCTTCCTGAGCTTCTGGCTGAACCGGGCTAAATTGGATGAAAGTTATCCTGTTGCACCATTTCTTTACACCATCACCCGCAGGTTAACGTTGAATTCATTAAGAAAGACCGCTAACTCCGAAACGGCGATCAACAAACTCTGGGTCAATATGCAGAAGGTAAGTAATGAAACCGAGGAAGTGGTATTGCTAGAT
>NZ_JBBJNI010000112.1:11926-14182 GCF_037719425.1 Daejeonella sp.
TGACCTTCAGCGTTTCACCGAAAAAGTGTTGATCAAATTGCCTAAACAACAACAACTCGTCTACCGGATGAGCAGGCAACAGGACCTTAGTTACGACGAAATCGCCGAAGAACTGCTGATTTCCCGTAATACTGTCAAAAACCACCTGGTTGCTGCCCTTAAGACTTTGAAGAGCCAATTGCAAAAAGCGTTTTTGTAGTTATTGTGCCTTTTATTTTCAAATAATTTCAACTACACTAGTCCGCCCGGGCTTTTGCGGTGTACTCCCATATATAAATCATCCTCTGGGGAAAATTACTATGAGTCAGGAAAAATTAGATCAGCTGCTAATCCTGTTTGCCGAAGGCAGTATTTCCATGGAGGATTATGATCAGTTAATTAGGTATATCCGTGAAAATCAGCAGGGAAGTAACCTGACGACCGCAATTGACCATGTTTTTCAGAATATGAAAAACCACGATGTGTTAAGTCCTGAAGAAAAGGAATTAATTTATCAGAATATTATCGATGATAAGAGGTTTAGCCTCGAAGATGCAAATGAAGACGGCGCAACACCCACCCTAATAACTGGGATGTGGAAACAACTTGGAATTGCTGCAAGTATCCTGCTTATTCTTTCTACAGGATTATATTTCTATACGAATAGATCACCAAATCTTAAAATTGTAAAGCAGATAGATAGTCCGCAACAAAGGATAATCCTTCCCGGCGGGGATAAGGCCGTATTAACCTTGTCAGATGGTTCCCGCATCATCCTGGATAACGCAAAGAACGGGATTCTGGCTAAGCAGGCTGGAGTAAGCATCCAGAAAACCTCTGATGGCATGCTACTTTATTCTTTTGCCACTACCGGATCAGAAAAAATATCAGTCAAGGAAGAAATAAAGATTGTTTATAATAAAATTGAAACACCGAAAGGCGGCAAATATCAATTGAATCTGCCTGATGGCAGCAAAGTGTGGCTGAATGCTTCCTCCTCCCTCCGTTTCCCTGCTCTTTTTGCTGGGAATTCCCGCGAAGTTGAACTAACAGGAGAGGCATTTTTTGATGTGGCGGAAAATAAACGCAAGCCTTTTAAAGTAATTACCAAGGATCAGATCGTGGAGGTACTCGGCACCCAGTTCAATATTAATTCCTATTCAGACGAAGGCGTTATCAAAACCACGTTGATAGAAGGCTCTGTTAAAATTATCTATAAGGATAAAGTAGTGATGTTAGGGCCGGGACAGCAATTTCAGCCTGTGAACTCAGCTGCGAAAGTTGTCGAGGCCGATACGGAAGAAGTAGTTGCATGGAAGAATGGATACTTCCTGTTTAAGAATGAAGATATCCGGAGCATTATGCGGAAAGTATCCCGTTGGTATGATGTGGAAGTGAGTTACGAAAAAGATATACCGGTTGTTGGTTTTGGAGGGAATATTTCCAGATCAAATAACATCTCGGAAGTGCTTAACGCGCTCCAGCTAACCAATGCCGTTCATTTTAAGGTCGAAGGAAGGAGGGTTACCGTTATGCCATGAATTTGACCAATAAAAGGCTAAAGGTAATCAACAAAAAACCAGGAACGGTTGCAACGCTCCTGGCGAATTTGGGTTACCAATTTAAATGTTGTGAACAAGTTTTACTAATCCCAAACACGCAAAGATATGAAAATCTACGCATTAACTCTATGGAGGTCGTCTGATTACTTAATTAAAATTTTGTTGATGATAAAACTGACTTTTGTTTTATTGATCACTGCCTTACTTCAAATAAGCAGTGCTACATCATTTTCTCAAACAGTGAGTCTCAAGTTTAGAAATGCTAAACTTGAGACCGTACTTAAAGAGATTGGAAGCCAGACCGGCTATGACCTTGTGTATATTACACCCCTCATAAATGAGGCTAAGCCAGTTAGTATTAATGTAACAAACGCGCCTCTCACTGAAGTGCTCGAGAAGTCATTTTCTAACCAGGTTCTAACCTATACTATTAGCAATAACACCATCGTTGTCCAGAAGAGAACTGCTTCATTATCATCAGCTGCCATTGTCGATATTAATCGACTTTTAGATAAGGCTGCTCCCCTGGATATTCGTGGCCAGGTAACTGACACCAAGGGCGAAGCACTTATTGGCGTCAGTGTCCGACTGAAGGGCACCTCGGTAGGCGTTAGCACAGATGTAAACGGCCGCTACACTATTACTGTACCTGATGAGCCTGCCACTTTAGTGTTTACTTACATTGGATATGATATCAAAGAGATTGCGGTGACCG
>NZ_JBBJNI010000113.1:0-14155 GCF_037719425.1 Daejeonella sp.
TGAAAAACCCGAAGGTTGATGTCGTATTTGGATTACATATTTGGGCGCAGACAGAAGTCGGTCAGATAGCGTATAAGCCCGGTGGCATGATGGCTGGTGTAAACGATATGAAGATCACTATAAAAGGCCGTCAAGCACACGGCGCATCTCCCTGGGCATCTATTGATCCCATTGTAGTATCTGCTCAGATTGTAAATAACCTTCAGACAATTGTAAGCAGGAACCTGAACGTTACGGAAAATGCTGGAGTAGTTACTATCGGATCGATTCACGCCGGCGTCAGATCAAATATTATCCCGGAACAAGCAGAAATGTTGGGTACAATGAGGTATTTAAGCGCGTCGGACGGCAAGTTAATAGAGGAAAGGATCAGGCAGATCGTTATGCACACCGCTGAAGCGAATGGCGCGGTCGCAGAGATCAAACTGCCCTACAGTTCGCGTTATCCTGTAACATTCAATGATCTCTCGCTTACTGAAAAAATGATTCCCTCTCTTCATAGAATTGCCGGCGCAGACAATGTAAAGGTTATCCCGGCAGTAACAGGAGCTGAAGATTTTTCATTTTTCCAGGAAAAAGTACCTGGTTTATTTTTCTTCCTTGGCGGGATGCCGAAAGGAAAAGATCCGAAAACCGCGCCATCACACCATACTCCCGATTTCTTTATCGATGAAAGTGCATTCAAGCTTGGCGTGAAAGCTTTGACTGGTTTGACGGTTGATTATATGGAAATGACGAAGAAATAAGTAACGCAAATAAATTATATCGGTAACCAAATCCGGGCGTATTAGAAGCGTTTATTAAAACTTCTGAGTATCACTTACAAGGCCGATCCTTCGATCAAAATGGCATTTGATCGAAGAATCGCCGAACAAGAACCCTACAAGAACCCTCGCTGACATATCCTTTTTTGCCCGGGATGACTTGTAAGGGCTTTTTCGATGGTTTGGCAAGTGAGATGTTTAAAATGTGCGGAGAGGTTGACTTCTAGGATCCCTTAGCTCGCTTCTAAAACGGCAGATCATCTTCTGCATTCGCGGGCCGGTTATAATCCATCGACTGATCCTCTTCAGGTTTAGCTGGAGTAGTATGAGTATTTTCTGTATGGCCATTATCAAAGTCACTTTTACGGCCAAGCATTGTAAAGTTTTCAGCAACTATCTCGGTCGTATATTTTTTATGACCTTCTTTATCCTCAAAAGATCGGGTGCGTAATTTTCCTTCAATATAAACGAGCTTACCTTTTTGAAGATATTTGGACGCAACATCGGCGAGCCCCCTCCACATAACAATGTTATGCCACTCGGTCTGCTCAATTTTTCTTCCATCCTTGTTGTATGTTTCGGAGGTTGCCAATGGAAAACTGGCAACGCTTACATTCCCTTCCAGATGACGGACCTCAGGATCTTTGCCCAGATGTCCGACCAGAATAACTTTGTTTACACCCGACATATTCTTCTTTGGTTAGTATTCAATCTTTCAATTTAAAGAAATTCTTGAAGAAATGAAAAATTAGTTTTGGTTGTGCCAGGCCTTCAAGGTCTTGCATTTTCACATACATCCAACCATTCGGAAGGGCAAATTGTTCTGAATAATTTTCTATTTCGATAAAAGTAGCATAGAGCTTCTGGTGGCTCAAAATGTGTTTAACCGGACCGGAAATAGATTTTATATGAACCTGATTACCAAATGCTTTTACGAACTCTTCCTGAACGATCAAACTGCCGGGATCGGTTGGCTGTTGTGTTTCAAAAAGCGGCAGTTCGTATAGATTTTCCCAGATGTCGTTCGGGCCTCTTTTATTCATTAGGATTCCCTTGTCGTTGATAGCAATGATATAATTGAAATATCGCTCCCGGACTTTTTGAGTTTTGATCTTAACGGGAAGCACATTAATCCGTTGGGTACGGAAAGCTTCACAGCCGGGTAGAAGAGGGCATCGCGGGCAGGCAGGATTTTTCGGCCTGCAAACCAAAGAGCCAAATTCCATTGCTGCCTGATTATACGTGCCTGCCTGATTTTTATCGATAAGCTGATTAGCGAGCTCTGTAAAGAGCTTTTTTCCCTTTCCGGAATTGATAGGAGTATCAATCCCGAAATATCTGGCAAGCAGCCTGAAAACATTTCCATCTACAACTGCCCTGGCCTCATTGGAAGAAAATGATGAGATTGCGGCAGCGGTATATTCTCCGATTCCCTTAAGTTTTAAAAGCGAATCATAATCCTTAGGAAAATATCCGCCATGCTCCTCCATGACCATTTGGGCGGTATGGTGCATGTTTCGGCCACGGGAGTAATAGCCTAATCCTTGCCAGAGTTTTAGGATATCATCTTCCTCAGCCGTTGCGAAATCCGACACCGTTGGGTACTTCTCAGCAAAGCGGTTAAAATAAGGTGTGCCCTGTTCTACACGCGTCTGTTGCATGATGATCTCGGACAGCCAAATAACGTATGGGTCAGAGGTATGCCTCCATGGAAGATCCCGTTTATGGTGCTGATACCAATCAATAATTATCTGGGCAAAATCCATATGTTAGCGAAGTATTAACAATTTTACGCTTGCAAAAGTATCTTACTATTTGTTTTATAGCTACTTGGTTTAAAAAAAAGCAGATTTATTTCCCAAATTCAATTTAAACCAATACTTTTGCAACCCCAAAACAGTTAAGTTTTTACGATAAATTTATAAAGAATACAGACATGACCAAGGCAGAAATCATTACAGAAATCGCTAATAAAACAGGAATTGAAAAAGTAGATGTACAGGAAGCGGTAGAAGCGTTTTTCAAGGTGGTAAAAAATTCTATGGTAAGTGGAGAGAACGTATATGTGAGAGGGTTTGGAAGCTTTGTTGTTAAAAAGCGAGCTAAGAAAACTGCACGTAATATTTCAAAAAACACTGCAATTATAATCCCGGAACACTTTGTTCCAAGTTTCAAGCCTGCCAAGGTATTTGTTGAGAAAGTGAAAAGCGGCAACAAATAATTTTTAATCCCAGTAATGTTAAACAGGAAGCAAGTAGTAGTAGTAGGTTCAGCAGTTGTGTTGATGGGCCTTATGCTTTCTATGGATATTCAAGGGCTTGTTAAACCAAAAGCAGGCGCTGAGGCGGCTTCAACCAGTGCAGCTGCACCAGCAGCAAAGACTTTCAGTTTAGAAGAAGTTTCTGACGTTTCTAAACAGAGTCTTACGGCAAACCTTAATAAGCAGGTTATTGATCTGGAGGCTGCTCTTAAAAGTGCTTCCGAAAGCGAGATGGTTGATCTGCAAAAACAATTAGCTCAGAAATGGGATGATCTTAATCATGCAGCTCCTGCGGCTTTTTATTATGAGCTTGTTGCTCAAAAGGAGCCTGGGTTTAGCCCATGGTTAAAAGCTGGCGACAAATTTACCGACGCCTATCAACAAACTACGGATACACTAATGCAGCCGGCACTTGTGCAGAAAGCGATTTATGCCTACCAACAAGCCGATAAACTTCAGCCTAATACACCTGAAGTTAAAACCGGTTTAGGGATTGCATACGTTAGCGTAACACCAAATCCGATGCAGGGGATCCAGCTGCTACTGGACGTTGTAAAAAACGACCCGAAAAATTTAAAGGCTAATCTTAATCTGGGTTTATTCTCGATGAAGTCCGGCCAGTATGAAAAAGCGGTAGAACGTTTCAAAACGGTTATATCGCTTGCACCAAGCGCAGAGGCATGGTTTTACCTTGCTTCAAGCTATGAGAACATGGGAAAGAAACCCGATGCAATCGGTGCGTATTTAAAAACTAAAGAGATTGCGGCTGACCCATACATGAGCCAGTTTGTTGATCGAAAAGTGAACGAATTAAGTAATTAAATTATAAAACATTTTAAAAAAAACATTATGCCAAGCGGTAAGAAAAGAAAAAGACATAAAATGGCTACCCACAAACGCAAAAAGCGTTTAAGAAAAAACAGACATAAGAAAAAATAGTCTGGTTAATTATCTGAGCTTAAACTCAAATGATTATTCACGACTAAAGTAAACGGCTAACCTCCGCGCTTCAGGCACTGGAGGTTGTCTGTTTTCTGTTTGTTTTCAATTTAGTCCTTGTATAAACGTATGCCGCGATCGCGGCATCTTAAACAGTAGCTATTGGTAAAGGAATTAATTATCAATTCAGTCCCTAGTGGGGTTACTATTGCTTTACTGCAGGACAAGCAACTTGTAGAACTTAATACAGAGCAGGTCAACAACAATTATGCTGTTGGCGACATATATATGGGCAAGATCAAGAAGATCATGCCCGGACTAAATGCTGCATTTGTAGACGTAGGTTATGAAAAGGATGCTTTTCTGCATTATCTTGACCTTGGGCCACAGGTCCAGTCGCTTTTAAAGCTAACCAAGATCGTAAAGAATGGCAGTTATAGAGATAAACTGCTTAATAGTTTCAGACTGGAAGCCGACATTAATAAGTCGGGCAAAATTTCAGAAATATTAAACCGGAACATGTTGCTTCCGGTCCAGATTGCCAAAGAGCCGATCTCAACTAAAGGTCCACGCTTAAGCTCTGACATCTCCATAGCAGGCCGCTTCTCTGTTCTTGTACCTTTTTCGGATGTAATTTCGATTTCGAAAAAGATAAAGAGCAATACAGAACGTAACCGTCTTAAAAAGATCGTCGAAAGCATTAAGCCGAAGAATTTTGGTGTGATCATTCGCACGGTATCTGAAGGAAAAGGGGTTGCAGAACTTCAAAAAGATCTGCTGGATCTTATCGAAAAATGGGAAAAATTCTCAAAAAGACTTCCTCATACTGAACCATCGAAGAAGATTCTTGGCGAAATGGGCCGTACGTCGACAATCCTGAGAGACATCCTAAACGCAGACTTTACAAACATTCATATCCAGGATCCTTCGCTTTACGAAGAGATAAGAAGTTACGTTCATGAGATCTCTCCTGAGATGGATAAAATTGTTAAACACTATCGTGGTAAGGAACCAATATTTGAGCATTTCGGAATAGAAAAACAGATCAAAGCTGCATTTGGCCGTACTGTTAATCTTCCCGGAGGAGCTTACCTTGTAATTGAGCATACAGAAGCGCTTCACGTTATTGACGTGAACAGCGGAAACCGGACAGCCAACACTGAGAATCAGGACCAAAACGCCCTGATGATCAATATGGAAGCCGCGAAGGAGATCGCTCGCCAACTGCGTCTTCGGGATATGGGAGGAATTGTGGTTATCGATTTTATCGATATGCACAAGCCTCAGAACAGGAAAGAGCTTTTCGATTATTTAAAAGAGCAGATGCTCCTGGATCGCGCTAAGCATACAATTCTGCCTCCAAGCAAATTTGGATTGGTGCAGCTTACACGCCAGCGCGTAAGGCCTGAAATGAATATCGTTACAAATGAGAAATGCCCGGCTTGTGATGGAACAGGTGAGATTAAGGCGAGCATCATCCTCATGGACGACATGGAGAATAACCTGAATTACATTCTTAATGAACAGAATGAGAAGAATGTTACTCTTTGTGTTCATCCTTACATTGAAGCTTACATCAAAAAGGGATTGTTTTCACGTCAGTGGAAATGGTTCTTCAAGTACAATAAATGGATAACCGTTAAGCAATCACCATCGTATTACTTAACAGAGTTCCATTTTCTTAACTCCAAAGAGGAAGAGATTAAATTATAATTAGCAAATGCGATAATTAGTAAATGTGCCCACGAATATTCAGGTCTGGACATTTACTAATTTGCTAATTTTCACATTTACTAATTTAACCAATGGCTAAAACCCGCACCGCCTATTTCTGCCAGAGCTGCGGACATGAGTCAGCCAAGTGGCTTGGCAAATGTCCGTCATGCAGCCAATGGAATACTTTTGTTGAAGAGATAATCGAAAAAGGAAATGTAGCTGTTCCCGATTGGAAGAGCGGTTCTACCAGCACCCAGCGTTCAAACAAACCTGCAGCAATTTATGATATTGTTTATTCTGAGGAAAACAGGTTGATAACACCTGATAAAGAATTGAATAGAGTTCTGGGTGGCGGGATTGTTAGCGGATCAATGGTGCTTATTGGCGGCGAACCAGGAATCGGAAAATCCACTTTGATGCTTCAGGTTGCACTGAACCTCCCTGGTTTAAAAGTTTTATATATCTCGGGCGAGGAAAGCGAGCAACAGATAAAAATGCGCGCCGAAAGGCTTACCAACGTTCCCGCTAAAGATGGCAGGAAAATCCCCGGAGTTGCTGACACATATATCCTCACTGAAACCTCAACTCAGAATATTTTTAAACAGATCGAAATTCTTGAGCCTGATATCGTAGTTGTTGATTCGATTCAGACACTGCATTCAGCACATATCGAATCTACGCCAGGTAGTGTTTCGCAAGTACGGGAATGTACCGCTGAACTTTTACGTTTTGCCAAGGAAAGCGGCACACCCGTATTCCTGATTGGGCACATTACGAAGGACGGTATGATTGCCGGGCCCAAGATGCTTGAACATATGGTCGATACCGTGTTACAGTTTGAGGGTGACAGGCATCACGTTTACCGGATATTGAGAGCAGTTAAAAACCGTTTTGGTTCGGCATCTGAATTGGGGATTTATGAGATGCTTGGCAGTGGTTTGAGAGAGGTTTCGAATCCTTCGGAAATCCTTCTTTCTCAGAGGGATGAGCCTTTGAGTGGGATAACCATTTCCGTTATTTTAGAGGGCCTCAGGCCAATGTTAATAGAAACCCAGGCGTTGGTGAGCGTTTCCGCATATGGAACTCCCCAGCGGTCTGCTACGGGCTTTGATACCAAGAGGATGAATATGCTGCTTGCAGTGCTTGAGAAAAGATGCGGATTCAAGCTAAGCACCCAGGATGTTTTTCTGAATATAGCCGGAGGATTAAGAGTTGAGGATCCTGCTATTGATCTTGCTGTTGTTGTTGCGATAATTTCTTCACATGAAGATATGCCAGTAGATTCTAAAATTTGTTTTGCTGCAGAAGTTGGATTGTCGGGTGAGATAAGAGCGGTTAACCGGATTGAACAACGTATCGCGGAAGCGGAAAAGCTCGGCTTCGAAAAGATATATATTTCCAAGTATAATTTGCCCGCTGGCAAAAAGATTCAGGATGATCAAAATTGGAAGAAGTATAAAATTGAAATCACCACTGTAGCGAAAGTAGAAGAAGTGTTCAATTCTTTGTTTGGGTGAAGGGGGCTCGGATTTGGTGCACATATTCAATTACTTAACGTAATCACAATAATTTTTATCAATTTTGCACAAACAAATTATAGATATGAAAAGGATTCTACTTCCTGTTTTTGCCCTGGCGATTTTGACTGCTTGTAATTCAAAGCCGAAGACTGAATTGCACTCTACGGAAAACTTTAAGACTGCTGCAGTTTATGGTGATTCAGTATTGGATAATAATGTAATAGAGATTGCTGCTGTTAGTACAGCTATGAAAGGCGAGGAGAAAAAGGATCTCAAGATCAGAGGCAAAGTGGAAGAAGTTTGCCAGAAGAAGGGCTGCTGGATGGTGATGAAATTAGGAAATGGTGACCAAATGCGTATAACGTTTAAGGATTATAAATTCTTTGTTCCAAAAGATCTTGCAGGCAAAGAAGTTGTTGTGGATGGTTATGCTTATTTAGACACCACGTCAGTAAAACAGCTTCAGCATTATGCAAAAGACGGCGGGAAAAGCGATGCGGAGATTGCCGCAATTGTTAGTCCGAAGATGGAGATTGCTTTTGAAGCAAAGGGTGTAGCCGTGATGAATTAGATAAGAATCAAGAGCCAAGAATCAAGACATGGCCGGGTAGGTTTGCAGCAGGTAGCCATGCTTTAGTCCGAATAAAAAAAGGTTGCAAAGATTATAATCCTTTGCAACCTTTTTATTATTCGATAGTGCTCGTCAAAGTCTTGATTCTTGATACTTGGCTCTTGATACTTGATACTCGTTCCTATTTCGACAAGTACATCGATTTCTCTTTGTACAGATGTCTGAAGTATGGATCTTCTAAATCTTTAATAAATCTGATGGATTCTCCGGTTGATTTCATTTCCGGGCCTAACTGTTTTTCAACTTCAGGAAATTTATCAAAAGAGAAAACAGGTTCTTTTATGGCATAACCCTTAAGTTTTCTCTCAATGGTAAAATCTTTCAGCTTGTTGACACCTAACATGATCTTAGCGGCGATATTAATGTAAGGAACATCATATGCCTTTGCTATGAAAGGAACCGTCCGCGAAGCCCTTGGATTTGCTTCAATCACATAAACTTTATTATCCTTAACAGCGAACTGGATATTTAACAAACCGCGAACATTTAAGGCTCTGGCAATCCTCTTGCTGTACTCGGTCATGTCGTTTATAACACTATCCGGTAAGCTGAACGGAGGCAATACTGCGAATGAATCTCCGGAATGGATTCCTGCAGGCTCAATATGTTCCATCAATCCAATGATATGAACCTCATCGCCATCACAGATCGAATCTGATTCAGTTTCTTCTGCACGATCCAGGAAGTGGTCAATCAGAACACGATTGCCAGGTAAATTTTTCAACAATTTGACAACCGCTTTTTCTAGGTCTTCATCGTTGATCACAATGCTCATTCCTTGTCCGCCAAGCACGTAACTGGGGCGAACCAATACCGGGTAACCTACTTTATGTGCAACTTCCAGTGCTTCTTCTGCACTTTCTGCAACGCCATACAGCGGGTAAGGAATATTCATTTCCTTAAGAAGATCAGAGAAACGTCCGCGATCTTCGGCAATATCCATATTGTCATATGATGTTCCGATGATCTTGATTCCGTTTTCATGAAGCTTTTGTGCCATCTTTAAGGCAGTTTGGCCTCCCAGCTGTACAATTACTCCCTCAGGTTTTTCAAGCTCAACAATCTCTCTCACATGCTCCCAGAATACAGGCTCGAAATAAAGCTTATCGGCCATGTTAAAATCGGTGGAAACAGTCTCAGGGTTACAGTTGATCATGATGGCTTCGTAACCTGATTCCTTGGCAGCGAGTAAGCCGTGAACACAGGAGTAATCGAACTCTATTCCCTGACCGATACGATTCGGGCCCGAACCTAGCACAATTATTTTCTTCTTGTCGCTTACGATTGATTCATTTTCATCCTCAAAAGTCGAATAGTAATAAGGAGTTTTTGCTGGAAATTCGGCCGCACAAGTATCTACCATTTTGTAGACGCGCCGAATACCTAATTCCTGGCGGCGATTATAGACTTCGTCCTCTGTTACATTACTCAAAAGCCATGCAATCTGCGCATCGGCATATCCCTTTTGTTTCAGGTTGGTGAAGAAATCTGTTGGTATATTATTGAGTGAGTAACGTTTTAATTCAGCTTCCAGAGTAACCAGTTCCAGGATCTGAGTCAGGAACCATTTATCAATATGGGTAATCTTACGAATGGACTCCAACGGAACGCCAAGGCTCATTGCATCCTTAATGTGGAAAAGCCTGTCCCAGCTCGGATGTTCCAAACTGTGCATGATCTCTTCCAGATTGCGGCTTTGACGGCCATCAGCACCAAGCCCCAGTCGGTTTGTTTCCAAACTCTGACATGCTTTCTGAAGAGCCTCTATGAATGTGCGTCCGATAGCCATAACCTCGCCCACAGATTTCATCTGGAGGCCCAGCTGTGTATTAGCTCCTTTGAACTTATCAAAGTTCCATCTTGGAACCTTTACAATGACATAATCAAGTGTCGGCTCAAAGTAAGCTGAGGTGGTTTTGGTGATCTGATTTTCAATTTCATCCAGGTTATATCCCACAGCAAGTTTAGCTGCGATCTTAGCGATCGGGTAACCTGTTGCTTTGGAAGCTAGTGCTGATGAGCGTGAAACCCTTGGATTTATTTCAATTGCAATAATATTTTCGGTGGCGGGATCAACAGAGAACTGTACGTTACAGCCGCCGGCAAAATTTCCGATGGCTCGCATCATTCGGATGGCCTGGTTTCTCATATCCTGGTAACATCTGTCACTCAGGGTCATTGCCGGAGCAACAGTGATAGAATCACCTGTATGGATTCCCATCGGATCAAAATTCTCGATCGAGCAGATGATGATCACATTATCGTTTCCATCACGAAGGAGCTCAAGCTCAAATTCTTTCCACCCTAAAACTGCTTTTTCAACCAGTACTTCGTGAGTTGGAGATGCCTGTAATCCACGGCTTAACGCCTGGTCAAAATCCTCTTTTTTGTGTACAAATCCTCCGCCTGAGCCGCCAAGCGTGTATGATGGGCGGATAACCAAAGGGTATCCGATTTCCTGAGCAGCTTCCTTACCTTCAAGAAAAGAGTTAGCGATTTTTGATTTCGCAACGCCCACACCTATCTCTACCATCAGTTTCCTGAATTCTTCGCGATTCTCCGTCTTCTCAATTGCGGCTGTATCTACCCCAACAATGCGTACATTATATTTTTCCCAAATTCCTCTTTCCTCCGCCTCAATACACAGATTTAATGCTGTTTGTCCACCCATAGTCGGCAACACAGCATCAATTTTTTGCTCAATGAGGATCTGTTCAATACTCTCGCAAGTTAAGGGCAAAAGATAAACATGGTCAGCAATAACCTTATCTGTCATGATTGTGGCAGGGTTAGAGTTGATAATGGAAACTTTAATTCCTTCGTCTTTTAGTGAAAGTGCAGCTTGCGAACCGGCATAATCGAATTCACAGGCTTGACCTATAATAATTGGTCCGGAACCGATGATTAGGACTGAATGGATGGAGGTATCTAATGGCATAGTGCGAGTTTGGGTGCTTGTAAGTGACTCTGCAAAACGAGATTACTATGCTTTCTGAAACAAAAATCCCGGCTGTTTTGTCGGGATGCAAAGTTATATATAATTATAGATTTATTGGGGTAATTTGGAAAAAAATCGAGCAGCATAATAGAAAACGGAACAAGGACTAAAGTTCAAAGAGCCAAGAAGCGATTAGGAGTGTATCGATCCTTACTCTTTAATCCTGGCTCTTTGTTACTAATATATTGGAACGTAATTTGTACCGGTTAACCCAAATTATTTTAATCAAATGAAAAGATCACTATTATTATTCGTAGTCATAGCTTCAATTATGACAGGATGCGCCGCGGTACAATCTATCGTTCGCTCATCATTCCCTTATACAGCAACATTGCTCGTCCCGGCCTCAAGCAACACTAATACAACATTATCAGCAACCAGCCAGGCCAGCAGTTTTGATCAGATATTTACCGGACAAGGTTCAAATACCGACGCCGTTAAAGATGTAAGAATAGCATCTGCAAGAATAGATGCGACGAATCCATCAGGGCAGAATATGGGTGTTTTTAAATCCATCAGGATGTATATCTCGCGTGGTGACAGCTCTTCAGAAGTAATGGTTGCCTCAAGAAATGATATCGGGACTTCCGTTGGGAATAGCATTATGCTCGATATTGATAATTCCAGATTACTAGACGATTACATAAAAGGGTCCACTGTCAGGGTGAGAATGGAATATATATTGAGAAGTGCGCTCACTGCCGATGTGAGTTTAAAAACGAGCTTAGGTTTTAGCGTTGCGCCGAATACGAATAGGTAGGATTAGGTTGCTTCGTCGTTCCTCCTCGCAATGACACTACTATTGTCATTGCGAACGTAGTGTAGCAATCTTATATTTGATCAATGATCCTTCTTACTCTTGCAGAGACTATTTCCGATTGGTTTAAAAATCAGAACCTTCTTGAAACAGCCGGTGTTATAACTGGAATTCTGTGTGTTTATCTTGCTGCAAAGAATAAGATATTGAACTGGCCGTTCGCTATCGTCAGCGTAATCATCTATATTTTCATTTTTTGGGATGCCCGGCTTTATGCAGATATGGGTTTGCAGGTATATTTCCTGATCATGAATTTTTACGGCTGGTATTTCTGGAGTCGTAAGGATGAAAATAATAAAACCCCTGTTTCTTCAATTACCTCTAAGGAAATTATCCTTTCTGTACTTGGCATAATTGTCTTTACTGCCGGACTGGGTTTTTTTCTTTATAAGAGGACAGACGCATCATTTCCTTTTATCGACAGTTTTTGTACGGCCTGCAGCCTGGTAGCTCAGATATTTCTTGCCCGAAAAGTTATGGAGAACTGGCTGATTTGGATCTTCGTGGACATAATTTATGTGGGTGTTTACATCGCAAAAGATCTCCACCTTACTGCTGGGATGTATGCTTTGTACATTTTCATAGCAGCCGTAGGATATATTGAATGGCGAAAGGAATACCGGCTCACCAAATCTCTGCAGCCAAACCATGAGTGAAGGTAGTTCTGTAAAGAAAATAGCCATTGTCGGGCCTGAATCTACAGGTAAATCCACTATTTCCGCACAGCTGGCCGACCATTACGACACTGTATGGGTTCCTGAGTATGCAAGGGAATACTGTGCTGCCTTAACAAATCCCTGCACATGGGAGGATGAGATCAATATGTTCAGAGGGCAGCTGGAGCTGGAGAAGCAATATCTTCCCAAAGCCAATAAGATCCTGATCTGTGACACCACGTTCATTACCGTTAAGATCTGGAGCGACCACATGTTTGGCGAGTCGCCCCAGGAGGTAGTTGATCAGCTTCCCAAGCACCCGTATGACCTTTATCTTCTCATGAATATCGATCTTCCCTGGCAGGAGGACCCGCTTCGCGATTTCCCCCACATGCGCGAACACTTTATGGAGGTATGGCATAAAGAGTTAAAAGCTTTGGATGCGACTTATCATCTGATTTCCGGTTCGGAACATGAAAGACTGAAGAACGCTATTGGAGAGATCAACGGGTTTCTTTACCAGTAACCTTGTCCGCTCCCAGGTATACCCCTATTATACCCTTGTTGTTTACTTACTATATTTATAAGGTCGCGATAAGGGTGATGGATATTGATAGACCATGTTCTTTAAGTCGACTATGCTGACACAGCGTTTAGTCGGGTTAGGGATCGCAGCGGCAGCTTTTTTGCCCACCAGAAATTCTCTGAGTTAAATCAGAATTTCCGGGCAAAAACTACAGCGTAGAGCCCGGCGCCTCTTCGGCGCAACCCCAAAAAGAAATAAATTCCACATGTAAAACATTATCTTGTTGTCTCGTTGCCCTCATACCTCATACCTCATACCTCAAAACATGCGAAACCCACCAATTAAATATTTTGTTCACCCCCGTGCAACGCAGGAAAATTACCTGCGTCTCTTAGAAAAGAAAAGCGTAAAAATTTGGAAGCTGTTTACGTAGATCAGCACTACGACCTTGTAGTCGAGTGCAGGAACGGTAGTAGGAAGGCACATAATGATTTATACAAGCTCTATTCACGGGCCATGTTTAATATTGCTATGCGTATAGTAAACAATGAAGATGAGGCGGCAGATGTTTTGCAGGAAGCGTTTATAGACGCATTCGGACGCATTGGAGATTTCAGGCAGGAAACAACTTTCGGGTTGTGGATGAAACAGATAGTGATCAACAAATCGATCAGTCAGCTTCGCAAACGCAGAATGGAGCTGATATCAATTGATGACGCAGATGTGGAAGACATCCCCGATTCGGAAATGCCTGATAACGAAGAAATGGAATTGCAGGTGCGGCAGGTACGAGCGGCTATCCAACAGCTTCCGGATGGGTATCGTGTAGTACTGACGCTGTACCTGTTAGAAGGGTATGATCATGAAGAGATCTCGCACATTTTGCGGATCAGTGAGAATACCTCCAGAACACAGTTTATGAGGGCAAGAAGAAAACTTGCGGAAATATTGAGGACAAGGGGAATAAGCTATAATTAATAAATAAACAGTTCCTCTCATGTGAGAGGTAGGGAGAGACCAAGATGAAAGATAGATTAGAAAATTTTATCAGGGATAACAAAAAGGAATTTGACCAGTTCGACCCGCCAGCAGATCTATGGAATAAGATAGAGCAGCAACTGGATGAGAAACGAGTCAGTTCTTCATCGGCTGGTAGTAAGAAAGAGAAAGTGGTGCGTTTGAGCTTTTTGCTGAAAATAGCTGCAACAATAATTGTTGTTTTAGGTGTTGGTTTGTGGGGATACCAATACCAGAAGAGGGAATCTGCCGATCTGAGCAATATTGATCCGCAGTTGGCTAAACAGCAAGTTCATTATGCCAGCTTAATT
>NZ_JBBJNI010000114.1:0-14003 GCF_037719425.1 Daejeonella sp.
AGACTTTATCGAAACCAGAACAGAATTCAGGCTGTGAGAAATTCTTACCTGATCTGTATCAACCGGAAGCCTTTCTTTCTGGATCAAATTATCCACCGAATTATTCAAAATTTCACTTAGGCTGTCCGTAGTCGTTTTTAAAACTTCTATATACTCTCTGATCTCTGGGTCGCTTATTTTGTTGACATCCAGAAGGCTTAGTAAGGAAATTAGATTATTTACCGGTGACCTTAGGTCGTGAGACGTGGTATAATTAAGATGTTTTAATTCCTTATTTATGTTGGTCAGATTTGCCAGGTGCTGGATCCGTTCCTCCTCAAGTTTTTTCCTCGCCGTAACATTTTTGGCTATCGCATACACCAGCTTGTCTTTTGGAGCGGGCATCGAAGTCCACGACAGCCAGACGATCTCACCATCTTTCGTTTGATAACGGTTCTCAAAATTGAAGAGAGGAACGCTATTCAAAACGACTTCCCTCGAAGCTTTAGTAATTATCTTGTCTTCATCGTAGACGAAGGTGCTGATAGGCTGTGACAGAAGCTCTTCGCTAGTATATCCGAGCAGTTTGGAAACTGCTGGGTTAATTCGCCTGAAATAACCATCATAACTGGCTATGCACAGCAAATCGGGGGATAATTCAAAAAAATGTTCGAATTTGTACAACGGATCCGATGGCTGATCTGGGTCATTCATACTGTCATTTGGTAAAATGCTTGTATAAAGTAAACGAAAAGTTCCTGATATCTAAGCATTTTTCGCTCATGATCCTCAACGAATTATTTAACATCTATACCGTTTTGAAATACTTAACTGATAGACAGTCTCTAAGCTGAAAAATATGTTCTTTTAAATGCATTTTGCATCGTGGATTTGATTATCATTGTTATATTTAATGATCGAAAAGACGTCTATGAATTAATTTTATTTCAAGCCGGGCGATTAGGTATTGCTCTCCTTTGACTTTCCTTTGTACAAACTCAGTAAATATGCAAGCAACCCTTTTTTGAAAACCAACGTACTCGTAGTAACCAAACCAAAAACAAACTAAAATAATTTTATGAAAGCTATTTTTAAAAACCAATTGCTAACGGTATTTGCCTTGTGCGCGATACTGACCACTTCCTTTTACGGATGTAAGAAAGATGATGACGAACCAGTCGATAACATGAAGAGAGTGACTGTTACCCTTAGCGGGGCTCAGGAAACACCAGCCATCACAAGCAGCGGGACCGGCTCTGCCAAACTGATATTTGATCCTGTTCTTAAAACCATTAATTACAACATGACCTGGACACTGGGTTCATCATCGGCAACCACAGCGAACATGCACTTTCATGGTGCTGAAGATGGTTCAGATCTAAAAAATTCGGCTGTTGTGTTTGGCATTACCGGATTTACAACTGCTAATACCGGAACAATTTCTGGTACAACCATAGCCTTGACCGATGTTCAGGTTGCACAGCTTTTAGCAGGTAAGTGGTATTTAAACATCCATAGCTCAACTGTCACAAGTGGGGAGTTAAGAGGCAATATCAAGTTCTAATAGACCTCAAATATTAAATTAAATGAAGTGGCAGGATCTTATGATTGCTGCCACTTCGTTTTGTTGGACCTCAAAGAAGTAACATTTGATGATGGAGGCATACACCCCTTCGAAAAGGTATTATAATCCGTTATACAATCTCTGGATTATGTTTCAGATCATATCAACTAATCCGTCAAGCATATGGTCAAAAATAGGCTCGCATTTTTCTTTACAGCAGCGATAAAAATGGCCATGCTTCCATTGATCTGATTTAGGAGATAAGCCCCACCAGAATTCAGTAAGAGTGATCGGTGTCATGTTGTGCTGGAAAGCATATTGAAGCAGCTTCGGCCCGGCGCATTCTCCGGCTCCGCTGGGAGGATTTTTGTACTGAGCTTTTTTGAAGATATTCGTCAGACTCTTTTTCTCACCAGCCTGATTCAGGAAGAAATAGTGATCGAATATTTGATGCTGCAGTGAGTTAGAATGGTTTCTGCGTCTCAATTTAAGTATTTTGATCTGATCTTCGTACCCTGCGGGTTTCCTTTCCTCAATCGCCTTAATTTCAAGATTTATCTGGGTAAGGGCTTTCATTCCCTCATTTACAAAGCTTTGGTCTGTAAGGCCATCGAATACAGGCGGGACAAATTTACTATGCTCATTACCGCCAGCCAGTTTTCCCGAAAATGCAGCGAGATAGCCGAGCTCATTGTGTGAGTTTTTTATAACCAGGACGCCAAACATCTTTCCAATCACTGCACCTTTCTGGTCTGGTGTTAAACCAAAGTTGTGATCCCAATCTGTTTGGGTTTTTAAATAATGTTGCAAATGTTCAGCAGCATGCAAGGCTAAGGGATGTGGCGTTGATTGTAGCACAAAACTTTCCGGCAGGGGATAAGAGTTGGCCGATTCATCAAATGGTATGAAGAATTTATCTTTCAAAGCCGAACTCACCTGTTTTGAACAAGGACATGTTTGGAAAACAACGGTTTCTTAAGGTTCATGGCAATTAAACTTGCGCAGCAAATATACAGTACTTACAAGCCTTGCATCAACTAACATTCTTTTTGCGAAGAAATAAATTTCTATCTATCTGATGTCTTCGTATCTCGGAGATTAAATTCCGCCGCAGTTTAAATCCTGGTACATCACCAATTAACGCCATCCAGATAGGTGTAACGGGATCGTAATTGAGCCATCTGGGAATAACAGTTATCATCGGCCGGATGTTTCCCCATTGGTTACAAATTAGGCTATCCAGCGCCACACGATTTAGACGTAGGGTATTTTCTGAGGGATAGAACCTGCAGACTCATTTTCTATATCGAGGATTGTACAATTTGTTCAATGTTCAGCTTCCGCATAGACATAAATGCCTGAGCAGCTTTGCCCGCTTTTTTAGGATCACTCATTATTTTTCCAAGCACGCTTGGGATTATCTGCCACGAAACCCCGAATTCATCTTTTAGCCACCCGCACATGCTTTCTTGTCCATTTTCCGTAAGCTCTTTCCAGTAGAAATCTATTTCCTCCTGAGTTTCGCAATACACCGTTAGCGATATGCCTTCTGTAAAAGTAAAATCATGAGCTGCGGCGCTTTCCATCAACATCATCTTTTGTCCGTTTAGCCCAATTTGTGCGTGCTTTACTTTGCCTTCTTCGCTAGCGGACTCGGTTGACTCATACCGAAGGATGCCGTCCACTTCCGCGTTCTTAAAAATAGAAGAATAATGCGCTATAGCTTCATCGACCCTCCCATATTGTTTGTTGGTAAACATCAGGCAAGGACTTATCTTTTGTCCTACATCACTTATCTTCCCTAATGCCAGCTGCCATGAAATGCCAAATTTATCGTTTATCCATCCATATTTCTCTCCCCACGGATACTTGTCCAGGGCCATTAATACTTTGCCTTCATTGGCTAGGGTGTTCCACGCATGCTCAAGCTCTTTTTTATCTTCGCAGATCACGTAAAAGGAAATAGACGGATTAGGCTTGTACATAGGCCCGCCATCAAGAAGGATGAACTTATAGCCTGATACTTCTATTTCAGTTACTATAGGTGATTGTGAAGTGATCTTCGATTTCTCAAAAGCTGAGCAATATAATGTAGCTGCTTCTTTTGCCTGACCATCAAACCACAGGCATGGCGTAATTTGTTTGTTCATATTATTGTCTTTTGTTCATAGCAAACCTATGAAGGCGTCTGACTATAGAATAGAATAAAACCGACATTATTTCCCTTTGCCTGTTAAGCCTTTCTTTAGATAATCGTTGGGTGTTGTTTGAGCAAATTCCTTGAATGAGCGGATAAAGTGGCTTTGATCTGAAAAGTGGTTATCAAAGGCAACATCCGACACTTTGCTGAACTGCTTTGACCGCAATTGTCCGAACGATTGTTGAAACTGGCAAATGCGCCTGAATTGAGTTGGCGTAACGCCTACGAACTTTTTAAATATTCGCTGAAAGGTTCGCTCAGTAATATTTTGATCCTCAATTACTCCAGCCATAATATGTCCGCCCGGATTATTCATGATCTGTTCGGTTGCAGATTGAATGATCTTACATGTCCTGCTGTGCTGGTTTAAATACTCAAGTATTAAATTTTCGATGACCTCCTTTTTTTGTGTCGTAGAATCTGCATAAGCTATTTGGGTTTTAATAGAATTGAATTTATGGGGACTCAGGTGAGAAAATTCTACAGGTGCGATCTTTAAGTCCTTTGCCGAAATATTGAACAATGCTGGCAATACAAAGGGCTTAAAAAACCAGGCAATAACAGTAGTCTTCTCATCGGTTACCCAGCATTCAGGAGGCGCCGACATCCCGTAAAGTGTCAATTGCACAATTCTCTCAAATCCAGAGCTCTGGTCTTTCTTCGTTCTGCAAAAAAGGGTAGGCAATCCGTTTGTGAATATCGGAAGATCTTGAGAACAAGATTCAGAGAATCCTTCGATTATCAGAACTGTCCTTACATATTCTGTAAGCAAACTGTTTGGAGTAGTGTAATAATGTCTCAAATTTCGATGGCATAAGCGCAAAAGGCGGCCGATATCCCACCCACTGCTCTCCTAAATATACACTATTTGTCGACCCGGTTTCCACCGAAAATGAAAACATGCGCCATACTAACCCGGTCAGCTTATCGACAGGGGTGGTTTGCAATATGAATGGAACATCTTTAAATGCTGGATCTGCCACACAAATACCCTAAATGATGGTTATAATGTTTTCCTGCATCAAACTATCTCGATCGTTCTAAATAAATATGAAGTCAAATACATTAACGCGCAATATGAAGCCAATTGCCAGGGCAGGGCTTACAGCCAAAGGAATCGTGTATGTTTTACTGGGAGCTCTGGCTTTTATGGCAGCGTTCGGAATCAATGGAAAATCTTCCAGAAACACCAGTAAATCGGGAGTTTTTGATTTTATCTACGATCAGCCTGCCGGAACCATCCTGTTGTGGGTGGTGGTTTTAGGTCTGGTGTGCTATTTTATATGGCGTATTATTCAGGCTTTTGCCGATACAGGGAATGAGGGGAAAGATATGAAAGGATTCCTTGTCAGGGGACGATACCTTTTTAGCGGGCTCGTCTACGGTTCGCTCGCTGTACAAGCATTTAACATGCTTGTTTTTCGCAAAAAAGGCTCCGGTAACAGATCCCAGGAAGCTACTCAGGAATTGCTCTCCAAGCCTCTTGGACAGTGGCTTGTAGGGCTTGTTGCGGTTATATTCCTTGCGGTAGGTATTTATCAGATCTACTACGGCCTATCTGAAAAGTATCGTAAACACGTTAATAAGTCTGTCCCAGCCAAAGCAAAACCTATCTTTTTGAGCGCGGGAAAAATCGGGTATGTGGCAAGAGGCATAGTATGGCTGCTATTTTCTTATTTGTTTTTCCAGGCCGCACTCAGCTCTAATTCATCTGAAACTGGTGACACTCCAAAGGCTTTTAGTTTGCTTAGTCATAGTGACTATGGTACTTATTTGCTTGCCGTTATTGGGATAGGGTTAATTTTTTACGGACTATTTAACTTCGTAAGGGCTCGTTACGAAGAGTTTGGATAAACCTCCCTTCGCCGCGGATATTTCATGTGCTACCTATAGTTGTTCATATCTCATAGATTTTCTCTATACCGTCATCAATTATTCGAATAATCACTAGCCAATGTTTATTGTAGATTTGAAGATCAGACTTTAAACCTCATTAACATGCAAGATAATCCTCAAGCGCACCACGACGCCAAAGTTGGCGATATGAACACCGAAACTGCCGCAAGGTGCCCTTTTTCCAGCGGCGCGCTAAAGCACAGTGCAGGCGGTGGCATGACAAATCGTGACTGGTGGCCAAATCAGTTGAACTTAAACATCCTTCGTCAGCATTCGACGCTTTCTAACCCGATGGACAGGGATTTCAACTACGCTGAGGAGTTTAAGAAACTTGATCTGAGCGCTGTAAAGAAAGACCTTTTCGATTTGATGTCTGATTCACAGGATTGGTGGCCGGCAGATTATGGTCACTACGGCCCTTTCTTCATCCGTATGGCATGGCATAGCGCCGGTACTTATCGCATCAGTGATGGTCGTGGCGGAAGCGGTTCAGGTTCACAGCGGTTTGCGCCGCTTAACAGCTGGCCGGATAATGCGAATCTTGATAAAGCCCGTTTATTGCTGTGGCCCATCAAGCAGAAATACGGAAAGAAAATATCATGGGCAGATCTCATGATACTTGCCGGTAATTGCGCGCTGGAGTCTATGGGCTTTGAAACCTTTGGTTTTGGCGGCGGTCGTGAAGATATCTGGGAGCCTGAGCAGGATACCTATTGGGGCGTTGAGAACGAATGGCTGGGCGATGAGCGCCATGTTGGTGAGCGCGAACTTGAGAACCCTCTTGCAGCTGTTCAAATGGGTTTAATCTATGTAAACCCGGAAGGTCCGCATGGTAATGCGGATCCGATTTCATCTGCGCGCGATATCCGCGAGACTTTCGGTCGCATGGCTATGAACGATGAAGAAACAGTTGCCCTGATTGCCGGTGGTCACACATTTGGTAAAACTCACGGTGCTGCCGATCCAAGCAAATATATTGAGAAAGAGCCTGCAGGTGCTGGCATTGAAGAGCAAGGCCTGGGCTGGAGAAATAGCTTCGGTACCGGTAATGCTGGCGATACAATTACCAGTGGACTGGAAGGTGCCTGGACTACAACTCCAACTAAATGGAGCAACAATTTCTTTGATAACCTTTTCGGCTTTGAGTGGGAGCTTACCAAGAGCCCTGCGGGAGCAAGCCAATGGAAACCAAAGGACAATGCCGGTGCGGGTACTGTGCCGGATGCACATGACCCGGCAAAAAAGCATGCACCGTTCATGCTTACTACAGATTTAGCTTTATTGATGGATCCGAATTACGGGCCAATTTCAAAGCGCTTCCATGAGCATCCTGAACAATTTGCTGATGCTTTCGCAAAAGCATGGTTCAAGCTTACTCACCGCGATATGGGGCCGAAAGAAAGATATCTGGGGCCCGAAGTTCCCCAGCAGGAGTTGCTTTGGCAGGATCCTGTCCCAGCAGTTTCTCATGAGCTGATAAACGATCAGGATATTGCTGATCTTAAAGGCAGGATCTTATCGTCCGGTCTATCTGTTTCTCAGTTAGTATCGGCCGCCTGGGCATCGGCTTCAAGCTACCGTGATTCTGATAAACGCGGAGGCACTAATGGAGGCCGTGTTCGTTTGCAGCCTCAGCGTAACTGGGAAGTTAACAACCCTGCTCAGCTGGCTGCTGTTCTGCAGAAGCTTGAGTCAATCCAAAAGGATTTCAACAAGACAGTTTCCATTGCCGACCTGATCGTTCTGGGCGGATGCGCTGGTGTAGAACAAGCTGCGAAGATCGCAGGTTATGATTTACAGGTTCCGTTCACACCGGGCAGAGCTGATGCATCACAACAGCAGACAGATGTTGCATCTTTTTCGGCATTAGAACCTAAAGCAGACGGTTTCAGAAACTATCAGCAGGGCCATCACACACCCGCAGGAGAAGAGATGCTGGTTGATAAAGCTCAATTACTGACATTGACGGCTCCGGAAATGACTGTTCTTGTTGGTGGCTTGCGTGCCCTGAATACCAATTTCGATCAGGGAACTCACGGAGTTTTCACAGATCGTCCGGGCACTCTGACTAATGACTTCTTTGTAAACTTACTTGACTTCCGTACTACCTGGAGAGCAACTTCAGATAATCAAAAGGTGTTTGAAGGCCGTGATCGTAAGACTGGTCAGGTGAAGTGGACAGGTTCTCGTGTTGATCTTATCTTCGGTTCAAACTCTGAACTTCGCGCCATTGCTGAGGTTTATGCTTGTGAAGACAGCAAGGATAAGTTTGTAAAGGACTTTATCGCAGCCTGGAGCAAGGTTATGAATTTAGGCCGTTTTGAGTAAGTAAACTGTGGTCAGTAAGCGTAGTCAGTATTCGGTATTCGGTGATCGGTGGGTCAGTACTGATTACCGGTTACCGATTACTACTTCTACCTATGCTTTTCTAACAAATTCCGATTTTAAGGCCATTGGCCCGAACCCCTCTATTTTGCAGGAGATATAATAGGGAGTGGAGGTTCCGGCTTTCGTGTGTGTTTTGAAGCCACTTAGCTCCTGACAAAAGTCAGTGGGTTACAGGTCTGCCTATTTCCCTTTATACCCTCTCCACGTCCAAACTAACGCTTCAGCAAGTATTTGTTGAGTCACTTTAGGATCGCAGTGTTTGGTGCCGAGACTGAATACATAGCGGTAATCATAACTTTTTGCCTTGAGTGCATTGGCTGTGCGGTCGTTAGCCATTACCCAATTGTGATATCCGTCTTCAGGTGCTGTAGCACCCAGGTCTTTGTCTGATACCTGCATGAAAATGCGAAGAGGTTTCTTTTGAGAGCTCTGGATAATCTTCATACCAGAATGGTATTCCCAGGCTCCAAGAGGATAGATCTTTTCCTCGGGTGCATCATCATCCTGCTGATCAACAAAGGTCCCGGAAAAGGAAACAATACGGCGAAACAGGTCCGGACGGAACCAGCCCATCGATAGCGCTGCTGCCGCTCCTGAGCTGCATCCTAATACGGCCTTACCCCACGGATCGGCAGTAAATGCAATGTTGGGGTATTTGGCTTTAATATCTGCATTATTCAGTACAGCAGGCAATACCTCATCATTTATAAACCGGGCGAAGCTGTCGGACATGGTATCATATTCGAGGCCGCGCTCGCTGCCTTTGCCGTCATTGCCTCCATTCTCCACAGCAATAGTGATGAAAGCCGGTAATTTCTTTTCAGGAATCAGGTTATCGACAGCATTACGAATTAGGGGCAGGCGGTTTGGACCGTCGAGCGTAACGAGTATAGGCGCCTTTACGCCATTTTTATAAGCAGCAGGTATATAAACAAAGATCCTTCTGTTTTCACGTACAGCTTTTTTAGGGTCTAGAGTAGGGGCATCTCCGCGGAAGATCTTACTGTCAGCAAGCCGCATGGAGAATTCGAAAGAGCTCCCTTTGGGTTTTCCCAGATCTGTTAAATTTGGATCGATCTTATAATCGGGGCCGATGGTTATTCTATCCTGGGCCAAAGATGCGTTCGAAAGGGTAATAAGTATCCCTAGCAAGCCTACCAGCCGTAAGTGAAATTTCATATGTAATGGTGTGATTACCAGTGAAATTACAATTTTTATTACTTTCTGCTTTGTAATTTTATGCTTTGCTCTACAAGCAGCAACTTAAGGGGGGTTAAAATTCTGTTAATCGTTACCCTGTCCTCAGAAGGCAAAAATAAACTATCTTTTTTAAGTGCTTCTTAGGATATTTTCCATCTTTTTGCCGTTTGCTAATTCGTCCACCAGCTTGTCCATATACCTTACCTGTTTGGTGAGGGTATTTTCGATATCTTCTATCCGGTAGCCGCAAATCAATCCGGTTATCAAATTAGCGTTAGGGTTGAGATCTGCCCGCTGAAAGAATGTTTCAAATGTAATTTGCTGGTCTATCAGTTCTTGCAGTTTCCTGTCATCGAATCCCGTTAACCACTTAATTACCTGGTGCAATTCTTCCTTTGTCCTGCCTTTCCTTTCAACTTTTTTGACGTAATGGGGATAAACAGAACTAAAGGTCATTTTTGCTATCCGGTCATTATGTTCAGGTGTTGTATTCATTGCTATTGTCTTTCTACCTTATAATTCAGTTCCGTTACTCCGCAATTAAATTGATGGCTATTCACCAGGTTTAATTTTATTTTCTCTTTAATGTCTGTAAACAAAGGAATGCCGCGCCCAAGGATAACCGGATTAACAAATAGCCAGTAGCCGTCAATTAAGTTCAGTTGAATAAGTGAATGTGTTGCTGTCGGGCTGCCAAAAACCAGAATGTCACTCCCGCCAATGGGGGATTGTTTTATTTCATTTATTCTGTCCGAAAGGTTGTCGCTGATAATTTTTGTGTTAGTCAGGTCCGCTTCTCTCATGGTTTTTGATAAAACAACTTTGTGAACCTTACTATACCACTTTGAATGTTCAATGTCGTGCTTGCTGGCTGTTGGGTTGTCTGCTGCGGTAGGCCAGTAACTTTCCATCATCTGGTAAGTTACCCGTCCATATAAAGCAGTGTCGCCTCCGCTTATCCGCTTACCGACATAATTAAAAATTTCGTCATTAACTATAATCCAGTCCATTTCTCCGTTCGGTCCCGCAACAAAACCGTCAAGCGATATGTGCATAAATGAAATCAATTTTCTCATAGAGTTCAGTTTTTTATTTTTATCTGTTATTGGCTTTTCAATGACACCAAAATATCCATAATTATTCGTGTCGTATTTTACTACCCGTTAAACAACTTATGACGCTCAATTTCCTGCCCCTTCCGGAGTTTAAGTGCATGATAAAAAGTAGGGACGTCATGTGTCCACTTCTTTAATGTTGAAATAATTGCAATAATTTCCAGCCGTGTTACCAACCCAACCCAAAAGCAGATACTAAATAAAATTACTGATTGGCATTGTAAAATTATTTGTACCAGGGTGGCAAAAAGCAGCAGAGTCCAAAACTTCGCACCAATGGAATGGGTGGCGATCTCTTTTCTAAATTTCAAAAAACAAACCACGTAGGCTAGGCCTTCAAAGGCTAGTAATATTATTAATTGAACTGAATTTGCTTTAAAAAAGCCCGGGCATTGGATATATGTAGCAATCGCAAATGAAATGAAGAAAATCTGGTCGATTGTGGAATCCAACCGCCGTAAATTCTCCGTTGAAATATTTAACCGCCTTGCAATTATGCCATCGAAAATATCAGTTAATAAGCCAACAGATAAGAATGTAATTGCAATATATCGGTAATTGCTCACCTGGTAAATGCTTAAAAATATTATGGCCAGCCCCATTGCAAGGCGAGAATAGATTAAGATTATGGGAAGCTTGTTCATGGAGGATAAGTTGGAGTTTTCCGGAACTTTTGCCTGGGTTTTGCTAAAGACAAGTATTCAGAACTACGGCTAGGTTTCATTCGTCAAGGCCCGAATCGCAGGACTGTATAAGTGATTTTTCTAATTTTGAGCCCCACTATTTGATACCAATGTTAGCAGCCGTTGAAGAAATATATTCCTATGAAAAATAAATCTGTGATATTTTACCATTCTTTCCAATGCTGATGGTAAAAAGATAAATATTTTCACCCAATTGTATCCGGTATCGAAGCACGTCTATTCCTTCCTTTTGTTCATGGTCAGATAAGAGAAATGTTCCAGTTTTTCCAAAAGAGTCAAACCATTCCCATAAAGACTTACTGGTAGCTGTTTTTAGAAAAGCGTTCATAGCTGGTGTGAATTCTACGGGGTCATAACGTCCCTTTAGCAATTGTGAAAAAAGAGCCTTTAATCGGTCTGTTACTATAGGTGACGGGTCACTGATCGCCATTGGTCTTTTCAAAGCGGGTATATACATCCCGGCAATATCCAGGGCTAGCTGGTCAATCATCTTATCTGCATGGTTGGTCAGTATGACAATAGTGAGCGTATCGTCCGGGAAACGATATATCACAGACGAGAAACCCAATGTGCCGCCGCTGTGCTGTATAATCCGATGACCGTGATACCTATCAGTAAACCAGCCATAACCGGAATTGTAAGGAAGCAAACTTCCGTCTTTGTCCTTTGCAGCCCGCCACATTTGCTCAAGCGTCGCCTTTTTCACCAATTTCTCTGAATATAAAGCAGCGTCCCACAAAGCCAAATCTTCAACAGTAGACAACAGGCTCCCCGCAGAAAATCCTACAAACGGCCACAGAACAGTTTGATTTTTATAACTATTGTCCAACCAGAGATAACCAGCCGCACGGTTCAGCACAAGTTCTTTTGTGTCGGTGTTTCGTGTGTGGATCATGCCCAGTGGCTTGAAAATACGTTGTTCTAAGAAATCCCAATAAGTTTGTTTACTTTTTTGCTCAATAATCAACCCCAGTAAATAGTAGCCGGTATTGTCGTAGGCCCAGGTTTCCCCAGGTTTAAATTCCTGTGGCAGCTTAAAAAACAATTTTTAGAATGTCTTTCTTATCAGGGAAGCCTTCATGAAAAAGATTGGATTTAAACACGCCAAGATAGCCTGGTACAGCTACATGATTTTGGATACCGGAGGTATGTGTCAGCAAATGTCGTACAGTAATGTTTTGCCAGCCGCGGGGCGCAGCTGGGAAAAGTTGGGTTATCTTATCGTCTAAGCTCAATTTACCTTCTTCCACGAGCATCATTATGCCCATAGAAGTAAACTGTTTTGTCATTGACCCAATTTCATAAACCGTTTTAGTGGAGGCAGGCACGTCTAATTCCAGGTTTGACATTCCATAGCCGCCGCTCTTAATAATTTTACCTTGCCTTGTAACAACTATTGAAGCACCGGGGATGTGAAGACTTTCAATATTTCTTTCGATAAAAGAGTCAATTGAGTCTGGTTGGGAGAGTACAATAAAGGGGTTGAAGACAACAACAATAAAGCTGAAGAATACATTTCTCATCAAGAGGATAGTTGCCTCTCTATTCTTTTTAATATAGTATAATGGATGTGTCATTTATGGCTGCTAATAGTACGGCCTGACGATGTGGCGGAACTGGAAAATCGTCAACCCGTAACTGAAACTAAATTTATAAATTAAAGTTCATTGTTTATTCAATTGCACAATGTATTTGCCTACTGGAACTGAAGCCAATTAGCTAACCAAAGGCTGAGAGGCATATAAAATTTATAACGGAATCGGTTGCAGGACAGTCTTTTCCCATTTAGCATATTTTTTTTTCAAGCGAATAAAAGTAGCTTTTTGTTCTTTTTTAAGGTCAAATCTCTCACCCGGGTCAGCAAGCAGGTCAAACAGATATTCTCCTTTTTCATCTTGTAAGTATTTCCATTTTCCATCTCTTATAGCTTTTTCTTTAGCTCGTTGAAATGTGCGCCAGAAAATTGTTCTTTCTACCGTTTTTTTCTTCTCAGTCATTATTGGCATAAGGTCTATACCGTCTAATGGGAAGTTACTGTTTGCCTTTGCTTTTCCAATCGATAAAATAGTAGCTGTCCAGTCCATAGTAGTCGCTACCTGCTGTGTAGTAATAGCAGCATTAATTTTGTTTGGCCATCTAACAAATGCAGGCACCCTGATTCCGCCTTCCCATAAAGAGTTCTTTGCTTTTGCAAGGCCTCCGTTGTCAGAATATCTTTCTCCACCATTATCATTGGTAAAAAATACAATTGTTTGATTGGCTAGTTGCTTATCATCCAAAGCCCTCATGATTTCTCCAACTCCATCATCTAAACTTTTCATCATAGCAGCATAGGTAGATGCAGAACCCCCACTTCTAAAGTCTACCGCATCATCATAAGGCTTATCTGCAGGACCTTGCCAAGGCCAATGAGGAGCATTAAATGTAAGTGTCAGAAAAAATGGTTTGTTGTGTTTCTGTTTAATAAAAGAAACTGCTTTTCGAGAAAATAAATCAGTCAGATAGCCTTCGGGATTTACAGGTGAATCATTTTCATAGAGGTCATGTGTTCGTCCATCACCTTTATGCGAGATATAATCGGCAGCACCGCTATGAATGCCGAAAAAATAGTCAAATCCATTATTAACGGGACTGTGCTTGGGAAGAAATCCTAAATGCCATTTTCCGATTAATGCAGTTTCATAACCGCTTGCTCTCATTAAAGTGGCTACTGAAGGGAATTCGGGAGTCAGTCCAAAAGTGCTATCTCTTTTGGTGGGAGTAAGTGGCTCAATTAATCCAACAGGCGTTTTTGCAGGATAACGTCCGGTCATAAAGGCTGTCCGTGTCGGTGTGCACAGTGGGCCGGCTGAATAAGCATTAACAAATTTTATTCCCTGCGAGGCAAGTTTATCCAGGTTGGGTGTTGTATAGTCTTTACGACCATAACCACTCAAATCGCTATAACCCATATCATC
>NZ_JBBJNI010000115.1:0-13950 GCF_037719425.1 Daejeonella sp.
TATGTAGCTCAGAAGCTCGCTGACCTGAAACAAGTCACAATAGAAGAAGTCGCGCGGGTCACCACCCTGAATTCAAAAACGATATTTGGCGTATAGTTGGGCAGCCGCGTACCCTGCTTCTGACATCCGCGCATTTGTCATTGCGAGCGAAGCGCGGCAATCCCCTGGCTATTCTCAATTCTCCCCTCTCAATTCTCAATTATCTCCTATATTTACATTCCCGCAACCGATTGTTAAATGACTAATGTACTGATTATATACACCGGTGGAACGATCGGCATGGTCACCGACCCTGAAACTGGTGTGCTCGTTCCATTCAATTTTGATCAGATAACTGACAATGTTCCAGAGCTTAAAAGGCTGGACTATAATTTCAAAGTACATTCGTTCGATCCGCTTATAGATTCATCGAATATGAGCCCGGACATTTATAAAGAGCTGGTTTCATTAATCGAAGAGAACTATGAGAAGTATGATGGATTTGTAATACTTCACGGATCCGACACCATGTCTTTTACAGCATCTGCTTTGAGTTTCATGATCGAAGGCCTGGATAAACCCATTATTCTAACCGGCTCTCAGCTTCCCGTTAACGGGATCCGGACTGACGCGAAAGAGAACCTGATCACAGCCCTTGAAATAGCAGCCGAGAAAAAGAGGGGGAAAGCCATGGTGCCGGAAGTGTGTATCTACTTTGATTATAAATTGTTTCGCGGTAACCGATCATTTAAATATAACTCAGACAAATTTGAGGCCTTTCGATCGCCGAACTACCCGGTGCTTGCCGAAGCCGGAGTTTACCTTGAGTTTGACAAGCATAATATCCTTAAACCTGGTGAGGGGCCGGTGAAATTCCATAAAAAGCTGGACAGTGCCATTGGTGTATTGAAACTCTATCCCGGGATTAGTCCTCATATTGTTAAAGCAGCCCTTTGCTCTGATTGCAAAGCGATCATCATGGAGACCTTTGGCTCAGGAAATACATCAACTCAAAAATGGTTTCTCGACCTGCTCAGGGGGGCCATATCGGATGGTAAACTCATCCTCAACATTTCCCAGTGTAAAGTAGGTACTGTAGAACTCGGACGTTATGAAACTAGTCGCGAGCTGAAGGAAATGGGAGTGGTAAGTGGTTTCGACATGACTTTTGAAGCTGCTGTTACCAAACTTATGTACCTTTTTGGAAATGTTAGGAGTAAAAAGAAGATCGCGGAGCTACTTGAGACAAATCTGAGGGGAGAGTTGACTTTATCTTAAGGAGTATCAAGAATCAAGTACTATACCTCGCTTTCATTGTGTTCAGTAATACTCTGGCCATATAACGCGGACGAAGCGGCAGCTAGCCAGTATGAATTTTACGGTTAAACCAAGAGCTGAACAGTAATAGCTCACACTGACGGCCCTCTACAGTTGGAAATCCAAAACTGTCTATTGGTAGCGCCCATAGCTCTCTAAAAATAACACTTCGGGAAATTCAACCCTTTAACGGGAAGTCGGTATTTGAGCATAAATTCATGAGAGCCTTTGTTAGTTTTTGTGAGCGCGGAGGTCGTGAAATCATAGGAATAGCCGATCTGAACGTTTTCTGTCAGTTCTATCTGTGCGATTGCATCAACAGAATCAAATGATCGCCACGAAGCTCCGAGCCATAAAGTTTCTGCTATTAAGAGACTGGCATTTAAATCAATCTGCAGTGGCGATCCGTTAACATACTTAACGAGTCCATAAGGCTTAAGTTTAAGGGTTTCACCAAGTGGTAGTATGTATCCGCCGGTAAGCAGGAAATGCGCCCTGTTATTAACGCCATCTCCGGTGCCTTTGATATTTTTTGAAATAAAAAAGGGAGAAGAAAAACCCACATAGAAATCCTTCGTAAACCACATTAATCCGAAACCCAGGTCCAACTGACTGTCAGACTGATCTTCAAAAAGCGGATCTGACCCTGAGATTGGATCGTATAACGAACTGTAATTTGCTTTGTAGGCGCTTAGCCCTCCAACCAGTCCGGCGGCGAGATAAGTGTCATCATCAAGCTTTACTCGTTGGGAGATAGATACAAGTGTACCGGTTTCTGTAATTACTTCTCCAATATGATCCCGGATTAACATAAAACCCACGGATGTATGCGAGCTTTTCAACGGGCTGTGAACAGAAAACGACTGGGTGTTAGGTGCTCCGTCAAACCCAGTCCACTGCTGGCGATAGACGCCTGTGAAGCTTAGCGCATCGTCTACAGATGAATATGCAGGGTTTATCGCAAGTCCGTTAAACATGTATTGCGTGAACATTGCCCGCTGCTGAGCATTCGCGACATTCATAAACGAAAAAAGAATAACTGTGACCAGGTATCTCATATCATTTTTTCAAAACAAATAGCCCTTTGGGTGAAACTTCAGGCATTAGGTATGTTATCAAAAAGTTCTAAAGCACACACCATATAGCTCCATCGGTCAAGTTCTTTGATACATCCATACGCCCGGTCGTTTGATATCGTAATGTCATAATTTTTGCAGTATCAATTACATTGCCCATCATTTAAACGTAGTTATCTCAATTCAAAATGAGCTCGAATACATTTTCCAGAATTAAATATGGGAGGAGCAATCACACTTTTGCTCAACTAAAATACAAATTATATAGGAGAATATCTTGATGTACGTCTGACAGCTCGTCGCACCCATCGAAAAATCCAACCCTATGGCAAAGCTACCTGCCGGCCGGCAGGGAGCGAAAAGCGCGGCTAGCCTAACCTAATAGCAGTAGTTCTGCTTTTCAGAGAATTGCGATAAGAATCAAAATGAAAATCTCTTTAGCGTTTGAATTAAAATGCAATTTTTTTAATAGGTTTATCTAACCAACGAAACCTAACATGCAAACACCTGACTACATTGTCTTCCTTATCTACTTTGTTATTGTAAGTGCTTACGGCTTGTATGTATACAAACGGAAGAAACATGAAGATTCAAAAGATTATTTCCTGGCCAAAGACTCACTGACATGGTGGGCCATTGGTGCTTCCCTTATAGCATCCAATATATCTGCCGAGCAGTTTATCGGCATGAGCGGTTCGGGCTTTACCATGGGCCTCGCAATTGCTGCTTATGAATGGCTCGCTGCGGCGACCCTCATAATAGTCGCTGTCTTCTTTATTCCGATATACTTAAAGAACAAGATCTATACGATGCCTCAGTTCCTGAAAACGAGGTATAATGATACCGTAGCAATGATAATGGCCGTATTCTGGTTGTTACTGTATGTTGTGGTCAACCTGACATCGATCTTATATCTCGGCGCTCTGGCAATCAGCAGTATTTCCGGACTTGATCTGGGCCTATGTATGGTGGCTCTGGCTGTTTTCGCTATCGTTATTACCCTTGGCGGTATGAATGTGATCGGCTATACAGATGTGATACAGGTGGTGTTCCTGATACTGGGAGGCTTGGTAACCACCTATCTGGCGCTGGATCTGGTAGCACAGCATTACGGGTCAAGCGGGCCGATAAATGGCTTCAACCTGATGACTGAGAATTCTGCTGATCACTTTAAAATGATCTTTAAGAAAGAAGATCCTCATTTTATCGATTTGCCCGGCCTTGCAATATTGGTTGGAGGTATGTGGATCGTAAACCTGAACTATTGGGGTTGTAACCAGTACATCACTCAGCGGGCGCTGGGAGCGGATCTTAAAACCGCCAGAAGCGGGATCCTTTTTGCCGCATTCTTGAAATTGCTTATGCCGGTGATTGTTGTCCTGCCAGGTATTGCCGCATTCGTGCTATATAAAGAAGGCGTATTCGAGTCGGAGATGATGCTCAATGGGGAAGTGGTAGCTGATCGTGCCTATCCTGTACTTCTTAATTTGCTGCCGGTTGGCTTAAAAGGTTTATCATTTGCTGCGCTTACAGCGGCTGTGGTAGCATCCCTTGCTGGAAAGGCTAATAGTATTGCAACGATCTTTACTCTTGATATCTACAAAAAGAAGCTGAACCCGGCTGCTGATGAGAAGAAGCAGGTTCAGGTTGGAAGATGGGTTATTATTATTTCGATGATCCTTGCTGTGGCCATTGCTCCTTACTTGGGAATAGACAAAAAAGGAGGCTTCCAGTATATCCAGGAATATACCGGATTTGTATCTCCGGGTATCTTCGCGATGTTTATCCTTGGTTTCTTCTGGAAGAAAACAACATCAAATGCAGCTTTATTTGCAACGATAGGCGGCTTTATTCTCTCTTGCCTGTTTAAGGTGTCTCCTGATTATGTAAATCTTGAATTCCTGCATTCATCCGGTTTTGCTGTGCTGAATGCAGACGGTGTTTATGAAATACCATTTATAGATCGTATGGGATTTGTGTTCCTGATATGTGTGATCGTCATGTATTTCATAAGTATTTATGAAACTCGCAATGGCGTTAAGCCAAATGGTCTGGAAGTGGACAGCAGCATGTTCAAAACCTCACCATCGTTTACTGTTGGCGCTCTTATCGTTATTGGTATAATCGTAGCATTATATAGTATCTATTGGTAATTGAATATGCTTCATAAGAATAAGTTATTAATTCTGGGTGTCCTGATCATTCCCTTGCTGATCTACACCTGCAAATCGTCCAATGTTGGGAACCCCTTCGGCAAACGGATGTTTAATCCGAAGCCAAATCCGGAATATTTGTCGCCGGAAGAAAGCATGAAGACATTTAGTCTTCCGGAGGGATATCATTTAGAGCTGGTTGCCAGCGAGCCGATGGTAAAAGAGCCTGTGGCAATAGCCTGGGATGGAGATGCGAGAATGTATGTGGCTGAAATGCTCACCTACATGCAGGACGCACAGGCAACTGGTGAGCGGTTGAATGTCAGCCGTATTTTATTGCTTGAGGATACGGATCAAGATGGGAAGATGGATAAGCGTTCTGTGTTTATTGATAGCCTGCTGCTTCCCCGAATGATACTCTGTGTAAATCGTGAGCTGCTGGTGAACGAAACAAACACGATAACTATTGCTGCCTACAAAGACACCAATGGCGACGGGCGGGCTGATTCAAAAAGGATAGTCTATGAAAATCCAAAATATTCTGCAAATGATGCAAATATGGAGCATCAAAGAAGCGGGCTTGACTGGAACCTGGATAACTGGATCTATTTGACATACGAACCGGTACGTTTCCGGTTTACAAATGGTATGATCAAAACAGATACGATTATCAGCGGAGGAAGCGGGCAATGGGGCCTGACCCACGACAATTATGGGCGCCTGTTTTATTCCAGTGCCGGGAGCGAAATCGCGATCCAGAAATTTCAGATAAATCCTGTATATGGATCACTGGATTTTAAAGATCAATACAGCGAAGAATTCAATGCCGTTTGGCCAATCATTGCAACTCCTGATGTTCAGGGTGGCTTGCTCCGCTTGCGTCCCGACAGTACCCTGAATCACTTTACAGCCAGCACCGGGCAGTCAATATTTCGGGGGGATGCGTTACCGAAAGATCTGGTAGGTGACTACATTGTTTGTGAGCCGGTTGGACGTCTTATTCGTAGAGCAAAGATTACCAATATAAAAGGCAAATCTATAGCCGGGAACGCCTATTACCGGCAGGAATTTATTGCTTCTTCAGACATGAATTTCAGGCCCGTAAATAGTTATACGGGTCCGGATGGCAACCTTTATATCGTTGATATGCACCGCGGAATAATTCAGCAGGGGAACTGGACAAAAGAAGGTTCGTTTTTACGGAAGGTTATTGATCGACTGGGGCTTGCGAAAAATGTGGGGCATGGAAGGATCTATCGTTTGGTACATGACGGATACAAATCTTCAAAGAAACCCAACATGCTAAATGAATCTCCTGCAAAGCTTGTAAATCATTTGGATCATCCAAACGGCTGGTGGAGAGATAATGCGCAAAAGCAGCTGGTTATACTGGGAGATAAATCGGTGGTGCCTGTTTTGAAGCAGATAGCAACGGGCAAACGTGGCACATTGCCTTCGAAACCATCACACCTGGCTCGTATACATGCTTTGTGGACCCTGGAAGGATTAAACTCAGTCGATAACGAGGTACTTTTGAGTGCTATGAATGATGAAGATGCACAGGTCAGGAAGACGGCAGTATGGATCAGCGAGCCTTACATAAAAAATAGTGACGCTCAAATACTGAGTAAACTTGACGAGCTCAGGGCAGATCCGGACTATAATGTCCGCACCCAGCTCTTGCTGTCACTTTCAGTTAATAAGGGAGAGACAGCACGGGGAATAGCCAGGAAATTAATAGAACAAAATCAGGATAATGAGATGTTGCTGGCTGCGAATGGTGCAATGCAGCGTCGCGATAGTATACAGGTTTACGGTAGCAGACTGGGCAACCTGGCTGTTGTTAATAGAAACCTGGTACTTAAAGGCGCTTCTATTTTTCGTTCGCTTTGTGCAAGCTGTCATGGATCTGATGCAAAAGGTTTGGCGAGTCTTATTGCTCCGCCACTCCTGGGTTCGAAAAGACTCGCTGGCGACAAGAACACAGCGATCAGGATATTGCTGCACGGTTTGACAGGACGTTTAGACGGCAAGAGTTACCCGGGTGACCTTATGCCTTCCATGGGAGCCAATAGTGATCAATGGATGGCTGAGGTCTTAAGTTTCGCACGGTTTGAATTTGGCCGCGCGCCCCGGAATGGCCCCTCACCATTTATCACTCCAGATGAAGTAGCAAAAGTAAGACGCGAAGCTGGCAGCCGTACACGAGCATGGACTGCTGCTGAGCTGGAGAAACTGGAGCAGGAGGAGGCTTTAAAAACTACAGGGAATAAATAATCACGCAGTGTTTTTTGAAAGTGTGTAAGGAGCTATTTTATTTCACTATCAGTATATACCCGGAAAACTTCTCTCCCATTTTTGTGTCGATTACGTAATAGTAGGTTCCTGCCGGTACCTGGACGCCCTGATAGGTACCATCCCATGGTTGATCGTAGCCTTGCGAGTGAAAGAGCTTTATACCATACCTGTTGTAGATGAATACAGTAGCTTCAGTGTAATCTTTTAATTTAGCAATATTCCAAAGATCGTTAGCACCATCACCATTGGGTGTAAAAGTGTTTGGGATTAATATTGGCTCCAGTACTTTGACAAAAACCTGGTCACTTGATGAGCAGCCCCATTTATTGGTTACCGTCAATGTGTAGGTCTGGCTCTTAGTTCCGCTAAATACAGGATTTTTCACAGTGTAATTATCAAGTCCGATAGCGGGCGTCCATAGATATTGCGCTTCAACATCGGCATCAGTATCCTTGAATGTTATCGATTCATCCAGACGAATAACTTTGTCCTTTCCGGCAGATACTTTTGGAAGTGGATTTACGGTAATTAATACTTCATCTGAAATAGATGTGCATAATCCATTACCCGTTGAAGACATTGTCAGCTTAGCCCAGCCAATCTTTATGTCCTTGCTTCCTGGTATATAAGTGGCTTTAGGAGCGGTTTTTGACGGTAAGAACTGGCCATCGCCGGTGCTTGTCCATATCCCACCTGAAGCACCACTAAAAGATCCCGATAAATTAACTTCTGTCCCATTCGCACATACGGCCTGATCAGCGCCTGCATTAACAACCGGAAGCGGAACCAATGTCACAGCCATTGATGATATTGCCGGGGCACAGCTTACATTATTTGTCGATGTCAACGTTAACACTACTTTAAGAGCAGTCTTATCCGCAGATGAAGGAATATATATTGCGTTCAGGCTTGTGTTTGATGGAGAGAAGGTTCCGGTTCCTCTGCTGCTCCAGATCCCGGTGGTGCTTGTCCCCTGAACAGAGCCTTTCAGATTTATTGCATTTGTACTCACGCATAACGTTTGATCGGCCCCCGCAATCGCTATCGGAACCTCGTTGATCTTAACATCTACGGCTGATACCGCGCTTACGCAGCCGTTTACCATAATGGATACAGTATACTTGCCCGTATTCGCACTGTTAGCCAGATTGATACTCGGGTTTTGGAGACTTGAAGTGAAATTGTTGGGTCCCTCCCAGGTATAGGTTGCGCCGGGAACATAGGTTGCGCCAAGCACAATTGAATTCCCGATACATACAGGTGAATTAGAAACGACAACGGGTGACACAGGAATTGAATTAACGGTTACAATAATCTCTTTTCTGGCACTTACGCAGGTATTGCTTATAGCCTGAACATAATATCGTGTCGTTGAATTTAGGGCTGGCGTGGTAAAAAAGTCACCGGTTCCTACCATCATACCCCCGATGGACTTGTCGAACCATTGGTAAGTTCCTGTCGGATCAGACACCGCGAGGACTGCATTGCTTCCCTTGCAAATGGAAATATCCCTTGCCCCTGGTACAACAGGTATAGCAATAATGGTAACTGTAGAGGTATATGTTGCTAAAGCGCAGCCTCCATTCGCAGCAATAGTATTTGTGATAATGTAGTTGCCCGGGCTGCTTATTTCCAGATCGATTTCTCCGGTACTTGTACTTAAAAATACAAGGGCGGGTGATGAAGATGTGAAAACCCCTGCACTAGCGCCGGCCGGGAAATTCGGGAGCGCGTTCGTTGCTCCCTGACAGTAAGGGCCGCCGTATGAGAAGGTGGCATTAGGGAAGTTAGTTATTGTCACCTTTGCGTAGGTTACCCGCGGGCATGGCGAATTATTTGTAAAGCTGACAGTATACGTTCCTATTGCACTCGCCAATACATCTATTTCTCCTGTGTTCCTGTTTAGAAATACAAGTCCGGTGGTTGAACTGAATGTGCCGCCTCCTGTTGTATAAATTCCAGGCGGAGGCGTAACCGCTATCCCTGATTTACAATAGGTCCCCGATGAATATGCAAATTCCGGATCAATTATGGGATTTACTACCACAGTTACAGCTGACCTCGGTCCGGTACATGCGTTAATGGTTGACTGGACATAATAAGTGGTAGTAGTTTTTAGGACAGGTGTGGTAAAGGTAGCCGTGGTTGCTAGCAGGGTTCCACCTATTGGCGCGTTAAACCATTCGTACAATCCTCCGGGCGCGAAAGCAGTAAGGTTTGTGCTGTTTCCCGCACAAATAGTGGTGCCTCCTGAGACTGTGGGAGAAACAGGTGATGAACTAATGGTAACGGAAACACTATGAACAGCAGCAGCGCAACCGCCGCTCGCGGTAATGTTATTAGTTACCAGATAAGTTCCCGGTGTGCTCGCACTCAGGTTGATCTCTCCGGTACTTGCGCTGATAAATACCAGGCCGCCGGCTGAAGCGCTGAACACGCCGGCGCTTGCCCCCGGCGGAAAAATTGCTGCAGCGTGACTTGAGCCCTTACAGAATGAGCCTGATCCATATCCAAAAGTAGCAACAGGGAAATTGGTGATGGTAATATTTGCAGTGCTGATTCTCGGGCATTGCGAATTGTTTGTGAACGTGATGGTATAAGTACCCAGCGGTGTGGCAGCTACGTTGATCTCTCCGGTATTAGCATTGGCGAAGACCAGGCCGGGCGTAGCGCTGAATGTTCCTCCCACCGCGATATACAGCTTTGGTGCAGGAGTTACGGCAGGTCCCGATTTACAATAGGTTCCTGAGGAATATTCAAATTCGGGATTTATAACAGGAATAGTTATCACAGTTACTGCAGAGAGGCTGCTGGTACAACCGTTAATCGTGGTTTGGACGTAGAAAGTCGTATTCGTGTTTAAGACGGGTGTAGTATAGCTGCTTCCCGTTTGCAAAAGGTTTCCGCCTATGGGGGCATCATACCATTGATAATTTCCCCCGGGACCGGTTGCAGTAAGGGTGGTACTGTTTCCTACGCATATCGCGGGAGCGTTAACAATTGGAGCAGCCGGAATCGGAATTACGATAACCGTTACCGGCGTTCTTGGACTCGTACATCCATTTATGGTGGTTTGAACATAGAAGATTGTATTAGCTATTAATGCTCCGCTGGTAAAGGAATTTGCCGTTGCAAGAAGGTTGCCTCCTGTAGGAGCATCATACCATCGATATATGCCCCCGGGTGCTGTGGCATTGAGGGTTGCAGCATTTCCTGAGCAAATGGTAGCACCGGCAGCAGTAGGGGCTTGTGGAATGGCTGTTACTGTAACTGTAACTGCTGTTCTTGGTCCGGAACATCCGTTAACGATGGCTTGTACATAATAAGTTGTGTTCGCTGTTAGTATCGGAGTGTTGAAACTGGCACCAGTTAATAGAAGGTTTCCTCCGGAAACGGCGTCATACCATTCGTATATTCCACCTGGGGCTGTTGCCGTTAGGACCGCCGAACTACCTGAACAAATTATTACTCCCGGAGCAGTCGGCGCGACAGGGAGGGGCGTAACTGTAACTGTCACCGCTGTTCTTGGTCCCGGGCATCCGCTGATGGTTGTTTGAACATAGTAAGTGGCATTCGCAGTTAAAGCTGGTGTGCTGAAGCTGGTTCCAGTCGCAAGCACACTTCCGCCGGATGGGGCGTCAAACCATTGGTATGTTCCTGCAACAACGGTTGCCGTTAGGGTTGCGGTGCTGCCAAAACAGATAGTGGTTCCTGAAGCGGTAGGTGCTCCGGGAAGAGGAGTTACTGTCACCGTAACCGAGGCTCTTGGTCCCGCACATCCGTTAACGACAGACTGAACATAATAGGTGGTATTGGCTGTTAACAATCCGGTAGTGAAAGAATTAGCTTTCACCAGCAGGTTGCCTCCTGAGGCGGCGTCATACCATTCGTATATTCCTCCCGGACCGGTTGCCGTCAGGGTTGCTGTATTACCTGAACAAATGGTACTCCCGGCTACGGATGGGGCAGTTGGCCTGGGACTAACAATAACTTCTACCAGCGTCCTTGGCCCTGGACATCCGCTGATTGTCGTCTGCACATAGTAGCGGGTGGTGGCGGTTAATGTTGGGGTAGTAAAGCTGGGGCCTGTAATTACCAGGTTCCCCCCAATTGCCGCATCATACCATCCGTATGTTCCTCCCGGGGCGCTGGCTGTTAGGGTTGTGGTAGTGCCGGCACAAATACTATCGCCTGCAGCTGTTGGCGCAGCCGGGAGCGGGGTTACGGTCACCTGTGCCGGGCTTCGTACACTGGTACAACCATTTACAGTAGTTTCGACATAAAATCTGGTGTTTGTTATTAACGCATTTGTAGTATAGCTGGATCCGGTTGCCAGCGCTGTTCCGCCCGTCGGGGTATCATACCATCTGTAAATGCCTCCAGGCGCAGTTGCTGTTAAGGTTGTGGTGCTGCCTGCACATATGGTAACTCCTGATACCGTTGGTGCCGGGGGAATAGGAGTTACTGTCACCGTTACTGAAGTTCTCGGGCCGACGCATCCGTTAACCACCGACTGAACATAATAAGTGGTATTAGCAGTTAAAACCGGACTGGTAAAGGAGCTTCCTGTTTGCAGCGGAGTTCCCCCTGTCACTGTATTGTACCACTCGTATATACCTGAGGACCCGGTTGCTGTCAGCGATGCCGTGCTGCCTGAACAAATGGTCCTGCCTGCCGCTGTTGGGGCAAAAGGTTTCGGACTTACAATAACCTCTACCCGAGTTCTAGGTCCCGGGCATCCGCTATTGATAGCCTGCACATAGTAGTTTGTGTTTACGTTTAATACAGGGGTTGTAAACCCGGGCCCGGTCATTATCAGGTTTCCCCCAACGGCAGCGTCGTACCATTGGTAAATTCCCACTGAGCCGCTGGCAGTCAGCGCCGCGGTCTCACCTGCACAAATATTAGCTCCTGGTGCTGTGGGAGCACCCGGGATTGGATTTACCGTAACTAAAACTGCTGTTCTGGCACTGGTGCAGAGGTTCACTGTAGTTTCCACATAGAAAGTTGTACTCGCTGTTAATGGATCTGTATTGTAGCTAAATCCTGTGTGCAGCAGCGTTCCGCCAGACGGAGCATCGTACCATCTGTAAGAGCCACCGGGTGCGGTTGCTACTAAGGTTGTGGCGCTGCCAGCACAGATCGTAGTGCCCGATGCGGTCGGTACCGCAGGTTTGGGAGTTACATTAATTGTTACTGAGGTTCTTGGTCCGGGGCATCCATTGATAATAGCCTGCACATAAAATGTCGTCGTTGTGCTAAGATTTGGGGTTGTGTAAGAGGCTGAAGAATGAAAAGCGGTACCTCCGGTTGCAGCGGGAAACCACTCGTAACTCGTGGCGCCAGCCGCGTTCGCGGTGATTGTGGTAGGGCTTCCCTCACAGATTGTTGTAAGTCCAGAAAATGTGGGTGCTGCGGGAGAAGGTTTAATTATTACTTGAAAGGTCTTAACATCGGCGCATCCCGCTCCACTGATGGTATTGGTTATAGTGTAGGTTCCCGGAGTACTCGTAATTAAATTAATCTCACCGGTGCTGGTATTAACAAACGCCAAACCTGCAGTAGAGCTGAACACACCCGCACTTCCTGAGCCGGTGAAAATTGGCAATGGATTAGTACCGCCAACGCATACGGGACTAGCATAAGTGAATGATGCGTCTGGAGCGTTTGATATTGTAATTGTAGCACTAGTTGTACTAGGGCATTGAGAGGTACTGGTATAAGTAACGATATAGGGGCCAGCAGGGGTTAAAGCCACATTAATCACCCCCGTGTTAGGGTCAATGATAAGGCCAGCCGGACCACTGAAGGTGCCCGGGCCATTGAAGATTTGCGGAGGAGGTGTGACGGGATCTCCCAATTTACAATACGTTCCTGACGAATATTTGAATTCAGGATTGATCCGGGGAATAATAGTCACCGTAACAGCCGTCCGTGGGCTTGCGCAGCCGTTGACCGTGGTTTGAACATAATATGTCGTAGTGGAAATTAACACTGGTGTAGTATAACTTGCTCCAGTGTTCAAAAGATTTCCACCTGAAGAAGAATCAAACCACTGATAAGTACCTCCAGGGGCAGTGGCATTTATAGTTGTGCTGTTGCCTTCGCAGATAGTAATTCCCGACGCCGTTGGTGCTGCAGGAAGCGGTGTAACAGTAACCGTTACCGCTGTTCGTGGCCCGGGACATCCGTTGATACTAGTCTGCACATAGTACGTGTTGCTGCTGCTTAAGGCCGGCGTTGTATATGAAATTCCAGAAGCCAGGAGTGTTCCCCCCGAGGGCGCATTAAACCATTGATAGCTCCCACCCGGCGCAGTTGCTACCAAAGTAGCAGTACCACCTGCACAGATCGTTGTGCCTGATACAGTGGGTGCAGCTGGAAGCGGTGTAACACTCACAGTAACCGGGGTACGAGAGCTAATGCATCCTAATAGAGTTTCTACATAATAAGTAGTAGTGGCGGTGAGTACGGGTGTGGTAAAGCTTGCTCCTGTTCCCACCAGTGTTCCACCAGATGAGGCAGTGTACCAGCTATAGGTCCCTCCCGGTGCAGTCGCGGTTAGCGTAGCAGTGCTGCCGGAGCAAATTGTTGTTCCCGAAGCGGTTGGCGCCGAAGGCAATGGATTTACATTGACTGTCACGGCGGTTCTTGGACCTGTACAGCTATTTACTGTCGCCTGAACGTAGTAGGTAGTAGTTACTGTCAGGCTGGGAGTGGTGTATGAAGCTGACGTTCCCAGGAGGTTGCCGCCAGTTGAGGCGTCATACCACTGGTAGGTTCCGCCCGGGGCCGTTGCCGTTAGAGTTGCTGCGGTGCCTGTACAAATTGTCGTTCCCGGAGCTGTTGGGGCAGCCGGAAGAGGAGTGACGGTAACTGTTACTGCCGTTCTTGGACCGGGGCAGCCGTTAACCGTGGTCTGGACATAGTATATCGTGTTGACCGTTAATGCCGGAGTGGTATAGGATGTTGATGTTGCGAGTAGTGTTCCCCCCGAGGCCGCATCGAACCATTGATAGCTCCCCCCCGGAGCGGTTGCTACTAAAGTAGCGGTATTTCCTGCACAGATCGTAGTGCCCGATACTGTTGGCGCTGCTGGAAGCGGTGTAACACTAACAGTAACCGGG
>NZ_JBBJNI010000116.1:0-13919 GCF_037719425.1 Daejeonella sp.
ATGAATACGGATTCAGATTGGGTGGTGATTTCAAAGGGATAGACGTTGGTGCTTTCTTCCAGGGAGTAGGAAGCCGTCAGATCTGGGGAGACGGAGCCCTGGCAATTGCGGGTTACAATTCAGGAGACGGAGCCATACCAGCAGCGATTTCGGATAACTATTGGACACCAACCAATACAAACGCATTTTATCCTGCGGCCTTTAACAACGGAGGAAGCAATTCCACCAACAACATGCAGGTCCAGTCAAAGTATTTATTAGACATGTCTTACCTGCGAATGAAAAGCGTAACTCTGGGTTATTCACTACCGAATAAAATGCTTAGAAAAGTAGGTGTTAATTCACTGCGTGTTTACGTAGCGGGAGAAAATCTGTTATCGTGGGATAAGTTAGGCGATCTGCCAATTGATCCTGAATACATCAACGGATTCTCGATGTTTAATACTGACAATTACAACTCAGACAGAACAGGTGTTGCAATTCCAACATTTAAAAGCTTTTCGTTTGGTGCTCAATTAAATTTCTAAACTTACAAAGATGAAATATCAATTTAAATTTATATACAGTGTCATTGCGGCATTCGTTCTGGTCACTTCCTGTAACAAGGATGTGCTGGATCGCCCGCAATTGAACGATCCAACCGACCCACTCTATTGGAAAAATGAAACGGACGTGCGCTTATTCGCAAACGGTTATTACACAAATTATTTCAACGGATATGCAAGTTCGTTTACCGTGGATTACACTCCTGTCCGCGGCTATACGTTTTCGGACGACCTGACCAGCAGAAATATTCAGTCCCCATTTGAGAATACAGTTCCGCCAAGTCGTCTTTCGACTTCCGAAGCAGGTGGATGGATGTCTCAATATGCAGGGCCAACCTGGAATTTTTCATGGGTACGTAAAACCAATATTTTTATAAACCGCCTGGACAGTGTAGCGAAGCCTAATTTAACCCCTGAATCGTATAACCACTGGAGTGGTGTTGCACGCTTTTTCAGGGGATACGAGTACAGCCGCCTCGTAAGTGTATTTGGAGATGTGCCTTATTTCGACAAAGACCTTAAGGAAACAGACCTGAAAATCCTTTATAAGGATCGTGATAACCGCGGTGTGGTAATGGACAAAGTTTATGACGACTTTAAGTTCGCCCTGGCCAATATTCGTATCAATGATGGAAGGCAAAACCTGAACAGAAACATTGCAGCGGGTTTTATTTCCCGTTTCATGTTGTTCGAAGGCACTTTCCAGCATTATCATAGCCTGGATGCTGCGCGGGCTAAGAAATACCTGGAACTGTCAGTTGAAGCTGCACAGATTGTGATGAACAGTAATGCCTACAATTTCGGAAGTGATTTCAAGGCACTGTTTTCATCCGATAACCTGAATGGCAATCCTGAGATTCTTTTATATAGAACGTACGATGCCGCCTTAACGGTTACACACAGTATCGGATCATACAACAACGGTACGGAAGGTAATGGTGGCGACGCCAACTTGGACCTGGTTAAAGCGTTCATCGTGAACGATGGAAAGCCATATCAGAATTCTACCGTGGCAAATGCAACCAGCTTCGCCATCCCTGACCTGGCAAAAACCCGCGATCCGCGTTTCGAAGCTACGTTTATTGACCGTGCTCACACCCCGGCATCAACATTGCTTTATGGTTATAAATTTGCTTCCAGAGAGGCCATCACGTTTATCGGTAAAGCCTATCCTGCTATGTGGAGAAGCAATACCAACACCAGCGACGCGCCGGTCATGCGTTTGGCTGAAGTGGTACTGAACTGGATCGAGGCAAAAGCCGTGTTACAACAGCACTTTGCAGGTTCGGTGGTAACGCAGGGGGATCTGGATAAATCGATCAACGCCATCCGTAATCGTCCCCTGGATGCAGCGGCTACGGCGAAAGGTGTTAAGAAAACTTCTCCGATGCTGCTTGCAGCGCTGCCGGTTGACCCTGCGCGTGACTCCGATGTACCAGCCCTGATCTGGGAGATCCGCCGCGAGAGACGTATGGAATTTGTATATGAGCATACCAGGTTGTTAGATCTGAAACGTTGGAAGAAACTTCGATATATGGACTACAGCACCAAGCCGGATTACTTATTAGGTCCGTGGGTAAATCTTCAGACAGAAGCTCCAGCACTGCTTACTGCTTCTTTTGTCAACAAAACCAGGGTGAGAAAAGCAGACGGCACTATTGTGATCTTTAAGGGCACTAACCAAAGTGATATGGTGGGCTTCTTTATGGTGGAAAACGCAAGTAACCGTAACGCCTTTACCGACAGATCATACCTTGCTCCTATTGGACAAACCCAAATTGTGGAGTATAAGGAAAGAGGCTATACCCTTACACAAACTACCGGCTGGTAATTGTGTCATACCAATGAACTATACAAAAGGAGGCTGTTCGAGTTTAGACGGTCTCCTTTTTTGCATAAACATATCCTAACCAATATCTTTCGATGAAGAAACTAATATTTCCGCTTCTTGTGAGTTTATTCTTTTTGAATGCCTGTAAAAAAGGTGGCGAACCTAAGCCGGTAGTTCAACCGCCAATCCCAAAAGCTCCCTACATCTCGAACACTAGCTTTAAGATCGTAGCCTATTTTCCTTCTTACCGCAATCCGGATTCTGTCGATGTCAGTAAATATAAAATGATCACTCATTTATATTATGCGTTTCTCACTCCCAATGCAAACGGAAGCCTTAATTCCCTGCCTGAACCTGCACGTTTTAACCAGGTTATTGCTGCAGCCCGGAGCAAAGGAGTTAAAGTAGGAATATCTGTTTCAGGGGCTTCAAGTATATTTGTTTCTCTTGCCGCTAATGCCGAAACAAGAACGACCTTAGTTAAGAATATTTTGACTTTTGTGAAGCAAAATAACATGGATGGGGTAGATATGGACTGGGAATACCCCCGTACTACGGACGGAAGTGATATTACGTATACTGCATTAATCAAAGAGCTTTCAGACAGCTTACATAATAATAATAAATACCTGAGCGCAGCCGTCACTCCCGGAGTATATGCCGGATCAGTAAGGGATGGATTCAAATCAGAGAATTTTGCTTATATAGATTTTATTAATCTGATGATCTATGACGGTTTCGGGTGGGATAAGTCTGCGCCAAAGCAGCATGCATCTTATAACATGGCTATTTCCAGTTTGGATGTGTGGCAGAACATGAAGGGCCTTCCAAGAGAAAAAACCATATTAGGGCTGCCTTCTTATGGAAGAAGCGCTCCTACCGTATCTGCTGGCTATCGAAGCCTGATGGCTGCCGGTGGAAATTCAAATATTGATTCAGCCGCTTTTAATGGGTCTGTTTATTATTACAATGGCACAAAGACCGTTAAGAATAAAGCCATATTGGCTAAACAACGGGGGAATGGTTTAATGATGTGGGAGTTTTATTTTGATACCAATGGCAGTAATTCATTGTTAAAAGCTGCAAATGATACCTTGGGAAGAGCTTATAATTAGGCAGGATTTTACCGGTTTTTCGGCCAGCAGCGGATAGCAAATACTAATAATGCAAAAGTGAAAAATATCATAACCTCATCCCTGCTGATAATAACAATTTCAACTTCTTTTGTCAATTCTGATGAGCAAAGCATAGATACCCTGCCTATAACAAATGCTGAGGAACGACCTGTAATTGTCTGGCAACCTTCACATCAAACTAATACCGGAATTAATTTCAGCGAGGCAGCTGTATGTAACGCCATTGTTGAGGCGGCAATGGACGCAAAGCCAAGGCTAAAGGAGCATAAGGTATGGAGCCTTGGCCAAAAAAGACTTCATCATTCAAATGTGGGCAGCAATACAATCGTGGAGCAGACTTCAGCCGTAATAAACGGACAGTTATCCGGGTATGCCTGGGAATTGGAGAAAGCAAATAAGAAGGAGCCGAAGGTATTTATTTCCGTTCATAATAACGGCGGTACCAAGCGCCACGCCGTATGGGGCTTTATACATGAAGGAGATAAATTTGAAGCTGAAAATCGCGCGCTCGCCAGCCGTCTGGTAAAGGCGATTAGTGCAGCGACCGGGCTTGAAGACAGGGGAGTGCTTTTTGACAGCTCGACCGGGAGAAATGATTACAAATGCAAGACCAGCGGTAAGCTCGCCTTTTTTAGTCTTGATGAAAACGTGAATAAAGCTCCCTATAGAGTGCTTCTTGAAGTCGGTGATAATGGCGTAAGCAAAGAATTTCTGGAGAATCCCATAAACCAAAGAAAACTTGGAGAAGCTATAAAACGTGCCCTTGCTGCCTGGCTTGCAGAAAAGCAATAAAAGACTGAACACTATTTTGAATATTATCTAATTCGGTACCAATATGCTACGACCATTTTCGGCCATTATAGTGTTGATGCTAATTTATAGCCTCACAGTTATGGCGCAGAAGGATATATCGCCGAAGCGCGAGCTAAGAGGAGTATGGCTTACAACTGTACAGAATATCGACTGGCCGTCCAAAGGGAATACCAATCCAGTAGCGCAGCAAAAGGAGCTCCTCGAGATCCTGGATAATCATGAAAAGACTGGAATTAATTCGATATACCTCCAGGTAAGGCCGTCTGCCGATGCTTTTTACGGCAGGGGAAGGGAATTGTGGAGCCAGTTTTTAACAGGCAGGCAGGGAGTTGTACCCAACCCTTACTGGGACCCTTTGGATTTTGCTATCAGAGAGGCGCATAAAAGAGGAATGGAACTGCATGCATGGATAAACCCCTATAGGGCAACAAATGATCTTATTGAGACAAATACCAATGTAAATCATATCACGCGCAGACACCCCGATTGGTTCTTTAATTACGGGAGAAAGACATATTTTAATCCCGGGCTACCTGAAGTGCAGGCTTATATCGTTCAGGTCATGATGGACGTTGTGCGGAATTATGATATTGACGGGATCCACTTTGATGATTATTTCTACCCTTATCCCGAAAAGACCAGCTTACCTGACTCCGCTACTTTTGCTCAATACGGAAAAGATTTTGCCAGTATTCATGACTGGCGGCGAAATAATGTAGATAAATTCATAAAAACTGTGTCTGACAGCGTTCATGCTGCCAAAAAATTCCTGAAATTCGGAGTAAGCCCTTATGGAATATGGCGTAATAAATCTGATGTACCTGAAGGCTCGGAAACCAGCGGTAATCTTACTTTATGGCATTCATTATATGCAGATGCCCGTAAATGGACAAAGGAAGGCTGGCTCGATTACGTAAATCCTCAGATATACTTTCCCTTTTATTATAAAGTTGCGCCATTTGAGAAAATGATGGATTGGTGGGCCAGCAACGGATATGGAAAACACGTATACATTGGAGAGGCGCCATTTCTGGCAGAGAGAACAACTCAAGGCTGGGAAAATAAGAGCCAGTTACCTGACCAGGTTCGTTATCAACGAAAGAATCCAAATGTGCACGGGAGCATTTACTTTAGCTCAAAATCGGTAACTACTAACATGGGTGGATTCAGGGACTCCCTACGGAAGGACTTTTATGCCAGTCCGGCGTTGGTGCCAACTATGAGCTGGCTTGATAATGTCTCTCCAAATGCTCCTTCCGGCTTGCAGGTATCAATGGAGAAGGGGAAGAGTGTGCTTAAATGGACCGAACCCTCATCGGCGTCTGACGGTGATAACGCCTATGGCTACGTCGTTTACAGATCCGGAACGGATTCAAAAGTTAATCTGAATGATCCTAAGAATATCAGGAAAATAAGTTTTAATTCTTCTACTAGATTTATAGATGAAACAGCTCAGAAAGGGAAAAATTACAGGTATGTAATTACAGCTATCGACCGTTTGAAAAATGAAAGCAATGCTTCAAATGAAGTTAAAGTAAGCGTCCGTTAAGATCCTTCAGTATAACAATCAGCTATTATGAAAACACCCTTGTCATTTCGGCAAGGGTGTTTTTACAACATGTAAATTAGAATATTTTATATCCCAGGCTAAGATGCCATAAATTGGTTTTTTGGTCGTACTTGTCGGTTTTGTTTATATTGCTGATACCTGCTTCATACCTTACATCGAAGGTTAGTTTCGAAATATCGATACCGGCCCCCGCCTGCAGACCCAGAGCCTGATCTTTATAATTCCTGAAGTCTTTGACATCCTGGGAAGCGGTAGATTCAGGCTCTTCATTATCCAGCAGGAATGAAACAACCGGCCCGGCCATAAAGCGGACATTTAACCCACCTGGCCCAATTTTAGTTCCTATTAATAACGGCAGGTCTAGCGTAGTAAAATTTATTTTTTCATCGCCGCTGTACACCTGAGCCGCTGTCGGATAAGTGCTTCCCTTACTTCCGAGATACAATTCTGGTTGAAAATACAAGCCAGCTCCACCAAAGCGTGCAAATACGCCTGCCTGGTAACCAGTGCGATTTTCCTCGGCAGCCACATCTGACTTCAATTTGGAAACATTTAAGCCTGCCTTAATTCCGAAAGCGAACGAAGGTAACTGAGCCATAGCTCCTATGCCCGTTGTTAACAATAGACATGTAACTAAAATAATTTTCTTCATATATAAATTCTTTAGTTTATACGAGATCTTCTCTCATATCATAAAGACGGTTTTTTTGGATAAAAGTTGCGTCTTGACGCAATCTATAAAACATCTTGGCATTTTGTGTGATAAAACTTAATTTTGTACAAATTAGAACCATGGCAGAGATCAGTATCAGTAATTCAGATTGGGAGCGTTTAAAACTTAAGATTAGTCGGAAATACAACCACTTAAACGAAGAAGACCTTGCCTATCACGAAGGACAGGAAGAAGAGTTAATCACCCGTTTGATGGCCAGAATCAAGCGTAGCCGGGAATACGTAGTGTTTACCCTGAAAAAAGGCATGGTCCATCTCGAAACCAACAGGTTGTAATTCCTTTATTACAAATACCTTAAGACTAAGTTTTTCTGATCGTAGCTATACTAAATAGTATACCTTTTTCGTACTTTTAAGTATCGTAATTGTATCGTATGAATAATTCTGTAGAACCTAATCCTAATAAATCAGCATTAAGGAGAAAAATCCTGATTGGTGCTTTAGCCATTTCCCTGTTCTCTCTATCATTTGTTGAGGACCTTTTTCAGGTTTCTAAGAATCTCGACATCTTCGCTTCGGTATACAAGAATCTAAGTATTAATTATGTCGATAACGTCAATTCGTCAGAAATGATGAAAACCGGTATTGATGCTATGCTGGAGGAGCTTGACCCGTATACCGAATATATCCCTGAATCTGATATTGAAGACTATAAATTAAAATATGTCAGTACCCAATATGGTGGTATCGGAGCGACTATTTCAAACCGCGATGGAAAGGTGATAGTGGCTGAACCTTATGAAGGCTTTCCGGCCCAAAAGGCTGATGTTCGTGCAGGAGATGAAATATTGGAGATAAACGGGGTTTCCTTAAAAGGGAAGGCAAATGAACAGGTGAGCTCTATGCTTAAAGGTTCGAAGGGAACACCTGTAAAGCTTGTTATTGCAAGGCCGGGCAATTCCAAACATATTGAGATCAATCTTCAAAGGGAAGAGATCAGGCAAGATAACGTACCTTATTACGGCATGCTGGAGGGAAATGTTGGATATATTAAGCTTGATAAGTTTCTCGAGAATTCCGGACAGGAAGTAAAGAGCGCACTTTTAGACCTTAAAAAGAATGATTTAAAAGGACTTGTACTTGATCTCCGATATAATGGCGGAGGTATCCTTCAGGAAGCTGTTAAGATCGTCAACCTTTTTGTAGATAAGGGCGTCACTGTAGTTATCCAAAAAGGCAGGAATCGCGAGAAATCAATCACATATAATACTTTTAATAATCCGGAAGAGCCTAACCTTCCTTTGATTGTCCTGGTGAACAATCGTGCGGCGTCCGCTTCAGAGATCGTTGCTGGTTCATTGCAGGATCTTGACAGGGCGGTTGTGATAGGGCAGAGGAGTTTTGGTAAAGGTCTTGTTCAGCAAACGTTTAATCTTCCCTATAACAGCCTGGTGAAAGTCACAGTTGCTAAATATTACACCCCTTCGGGAAGATGTATCCAGGCACTCGACTACACTCATCGCGACAGCGAAGGCAGCGTTGTAAAAGTAGCTGATTCGCTTATTACTGAATATAAAACTAAAGCCGGACGGTCAGTTTACGACGGAAGCGGCATTTATCCTGATGTGTTTGTTAAGCCAGTTAAGTATAATCTGATCACTCAAACACTTGCTTCTAAATATCACATTTTCGATTATGCAACTGTTTACAGGGCCGAGCGTGCAACTATTCCGGATGCAAAAAGCTTTAAACTTACAGATGCTGAATACGCAAAGTTTGTTTCGTACTTGTCTACCCGGGATTATAATTACAACACCCGGACCGAGCGGATATTGAACGACCTTCGGGATGAAGCTGAAAAAGAAAGCAAATTGACTGATATTAAAGCTGAGTACGATGCATTAAAAGCTAAAGTGTCACACAGCAAGAAGAACGATCTTATACAATTTAAAGATGAGATCAGAAAAGTGCTTGAAGCAGAGATCGTGTCCAGATATTTCTTCCAAAAAGGAAGACTTGAGCAAGGATTTAAGTACGATGCTGATGTTAATGAATCACTAAAGGTCATCAACAATAGATCGGTATTAGCCTCCATTCTTAACGGTGAAGGAAACTATAAGTCTATCGGAAAGCCGGGAGCAGATTTTTCAGCGAGCGTCCGCTAATTTCAGGTAACGAAAAATTAAAAGGAGCGTAACGAGTAAGCTCCTTTTTTAATTTCTTAAGGCTTCCAGCTTAATCCCATATTATAAAGCATAAATGCCCATTTATCAACTTGCTCTTCAATCACTTTAGCTGTAGGTTTTCCAGCACCGTGACCAGCATTGGTTTCTAACCGAAGGAATGATAGATCGTTCCTACTGATCCTTTGAATGAGTCGTCCTTTTCATTGCCAAATAACGAACTGCCGCCAAATTTATCTTTCAGATCTTTAATAGCATGCATGGCATCTTTATAAGTAGCCACAAACAGCTGCTGATCCGAAGTGCCCTCAACTGTTAATTGTTGGTGGTCATATTTATCAAGGATATCGAGGGCGTAACTATAGTCTGTAACTACTTTTAACAATCCTGTCGCCTCATCAGAGGTCAATTCTTTACTTTTAAGCACATTACTTAAAAGATTAACCGTTTGCTTTAGGGAATTGAATTGATCAGTTTGTTCCTTTAACCGTCTTTCATTTATTGTGTATCCTTTAGCCAGATAGCCCGTTAAAACTTTGTTTGCCCAAATGCGAAATTGCGTACCTCGTTTTGAGTTAACACGGTAACCGACTGAAATGATTAAGTCCAGATTGTAGTGGATAACATTTCTTTTAACTTTTTTTAAACCTTCAATTTGAACTTGTGCAAAATTTGCACAAGTTGAATCTTTGTCCAGTTCTTCGGACTGGTAAATATTCTTAATATGCCTTCCAATGGAAGTCCGGTCAGTAGCAAAAAGTTCAGCCAACTGGTATTGATCGAGCCAGACCGTATCTTTCACCAGCTTTACATCAACAGCAGTTGAACCGTCGTCGGCCTGATAGATTATAATTTGATCTGAGTCCATAAATAAAAATAGTGTTTAAATATCAAAGCTATCTGAAGCGGGCAAGCTCGCTTAATACTGTGCAAATGCTTTGTGATGTGCCTGTTTAATTTCGCTGGCCAATGATAACGGCTGCAAAACTTGCATATCAGGCCCATAAGAGAGCAGTTCCATCACGAGGTCATGCGTCACGCATAGATTCAATTTAATCCGCAATTCGTCGGCGTTATCATCTATTATCTCCTGGCTCGGGTGAAGCGGCAAGGTTTTGATATACTTTCCCTGGGTCGGAGTGAATGACAGGATGATATCCTCGGGCTCTTCATCCTGCGGGTTAATAATCCCGAAACAAAAACGAAATGTCTTTTCTGCATCGAAGCCTGCCGGGATCGGGAAATGCTTTTTCGTGATCTCTAGTTCAGAAAGCCGGTCGATCGCAAAGGTTTTGACCCTATCGTCTTTGCAATCCCGTGCCAGGATGTACCAGCGGTTTTTAAATTCCTTTAATAAAAGTGGTTGAACTGTGCGAATGGTAATCTCTTCTTTCCAGAACTTTTCATAAGTAAACCGGGCCAATAGCCTGTTTTTAATTGCATGAAGCAGCCCATACAGATTTTCAGTGCCCGAGCCCCTGCGCTTTTCGAAATGAACATACGCCGATAGACCTGCCGCAATACTAAATGTATTGAACATATCAAACGCCTCCAGCATACGGTCGCTTAGCTCAGGTTCGCCGGCATCATGGATATAATATACCCGTCGCGAAACGTCGTACCGGATATCAATCATATACAGGGAGCGGATCTCTTCAACATCGCGCTGAAATGTACGATTCGACACCAGCATGTCTTCGCCGCGCAGTTCGGATTCGCTTTCCAGGCGCTCCATGATCTCCTGTAGGCTGCATGGTCTGGACCTTAGCTTATTGATGATCAGGGTATACCGTAGTAATGATCTTCTTTTGGACATGATAATGATTTTGTACAAATATAAAGACAGACTACGCCAAATAATGTCGTAGTATTAAAAACTTATATTTCTACCTTTTCTTTTAATGTTTTGATATACCGGTCATACATGACCAGGCTGCCTGCAGTAGATACGTTCATAGAATACTTGCCAGGCAGCCGGATGATCGTATGACATTGCGCGAGTATATCTTCTGGCAAGCCCGTGTCTTCGGCGCCCAGCAGGTAAACGGCTCGTTTAGGATGGTTGAACTCCGCAATATCACAGGCATCCTCGGTAAGCTCCACGCCGATTAACTGGGTATCCTTCGGAAGACCGTCTAATAGCCCAGCCATATTTTCATGATGAAAGAAGGGAACGTTCCGCCAGGTCTTGAGCGTGTCGCTGGGCTGCTATTTATATTTCATGAGAATAGTAAACACATACGACGCATGAAAGAGTTGCGCGCTCCGCCATAACGTACCTATATTACGCCTGCATTTGTTGTGATAGATCCCGATGCCGAAGAAGCCTGCCATAGTCTTTTGTTTTGATCAAAAGTATGGGGTGGGTACGACCGGAGGTGTCGGGGCATATTTATTCCTTATTAATAATTTCCACCGCTATTTTTTCTCATTCAATATATTTTTAGCAGCTATAATTATGTCATTACAATATATTTCTTCGGATATTCCCCAATACCCGGGATGATAGGCCTGGATATATACTTTATCACCTTTTAAGAAATAGTTAGCACTGCCCCGTTGGCGTTTTTCAACCTCGGATAGTCCTAATGTAAGCTTCCCCGATAGCTTGTTGCAAATTAAGGAGCGATAAAGTCCTTCATCGATAATATAATGTGATCTAAAACCCAAAAGTAAAGAAAACATCCAGCGGCTTAACGCAGTCAATACGTCTGTGAGGAATGATTTTATATTTTCGCTGAAATTAATGCCAGCTTCTGAATTACTGGCCTCTCTTTGACAAGCTATATTTTTGACAATTCTCTTTTGGCTTTTAGTAGAGGCAAAAAATGAGCGCGGGAATTGTCCCGGAAAAAATTCTTATTCTTCTTAATTGCCGAAAAGAGGTTGGCAAAGGGTTCTGTCAAGGGCCACGGCCTTAGCCGGGTTTATATACCCTTGACGGGTTCCTGCCAACGTTTAATTTGTGTTTAAGCTCGAATATAAAAGTTTAGCGATTATGATAAGCGGCCACAAGTATCTTTTAAACCACAGTTATGGCCGCTTTTAATATTTTATATCCATTTAACCAACCTCTTGTAGATTGTTATTGAACTTTCAAATCTTAACCATGACTAAGATTGAACATCAAGGTTCTTGGATGTGAGATTTGGCGCATTATAAAAATACCTATCACGCCAAAAGTGCACCTAAATCAAAAGATTTGGCGCGATATAAAATGTTATATCGCGCCAAATCTCAAATTGTTTCATTATTTTTGTTTTAAAATGTTTGTATGGAAACAGTTATAGGAAGGCTGGAAGAAAAAGTGATGCTGGAGAAAATAGAAAAGTCTATTGAAGCAGAACTAGTAGCAGTTTACGGACGCAGAAGGGTTGGCAAAACCTACCTGATCAGAAACGGGTTTAGTAAAATGCCGGTGTTTGAATTTTCGGGGATGCATCATGCTACATTAGAACAACAACTGGAAAGCTTCGCATTAGCGCTTACGTCTGCAACAGGGGGGCTTCCTATAGCGCGGCCTGGAAGCTGGCTGAAAGCCTTTGAGCTGTTAAAGCAATACCTGAACCCTATCGTATCAAAAGGACGGACGATCATCTTCTTCGACGAATTTCCATGGATAGACACGCCAAGGTCCGGGTTCCTTTCTGCTTTTGAGAATTTCTGGAACAGCTGGGCATCCAAACAAAAAAAACTGGTAGTGGTCATCTGTGGTTCTGCAGCGGCCTGGATGATTAAAAAGGTCCTCAACAATCGTGGAGGGCTGCACAACAGGGTAACCCGTAGAATCCGCCTAATACCTTTCACTGTGGGGGAAACCGATGCATATCTGAAACACCGCAAAATTAAGCTTGACAAATACCAGGTACTGCAGCTTTACATGGCTATGGGAGGGATACCGCAATACTTAAAAGAAGTAGAACCGGGAGAAAGCGCAGCACAGGCCATAGACAAACTTTGCTTTACCAAAGAGGGGCTGTTGCAGGATGAGTTTAAAAACCTGTACCACTCTTTGTTTGATAGTGCGCAGAGCCACATCGATATTGTTCGGGCGCTGGCAAAAAAAGGGAAAGGCCTCACAAGAACAGAACTCATTGCTGCATGCAAACTCAGTTCAGGAGGGTATACAACTCAGTTACTGGAAGAGCTTACCGAATCCGGATTTATAAGCTCCTACATCCCATTGAACAAGACCAAAAAAGATGCGCTGTATAAACTTACCGACGAATATTCGTTGTTCTATCTCAAATTTATCGAGGGGAGCAAAGCCACCGGAGTAGGAACCTGGCTTCGTTTCATTTCCGGAAATTCATGGACGAGCTGGAGTGGAAATGCGTTTGAAAGTGTCTGCATGAAACACATCGCACAGATCAAAAAAGCTATCGGCATCAGTGACGTCTATGCCGAAGTTTCGGTTTGGAGACATCAGCCAAAAGATAAGACAGACAAAGGCGCTCAGATCGATCTGCTGATCGACAGAAATGATTCCTGTATAAACATCTGCGAAATGAAGTTTTCGGCAAATGATTTTGAGATCACCAAAGCTTATGCCAAGGAACTGGAAAGCAAACTCAAGATCTTCCAACAACAGACCAAAACCAAAAAAACCCTGTTCTTAACAATGATCACCACCTTCGGCGTAAAGAATAGTCAAAACTATCCAGGGCTCGTACAAAAGGAGGCAACAATGGGCCTATTGTTTGACCAGTAAAAAACGGCTATAAAAACCCCTTCATACTGTCTGATAAGCTTTTTAGCTTTAGGTAGCAAAGGGACATGTAAGATGAATGTTTTGGTATGCTCTGAAAACAAAAAACCCTCAAATCATATCATTTGAGGGTTTTTGTGTCATTTAACATTAAAAAAGCGGACCGGACGGGACTCGAACCCGCGACCTCCGCCGTGACAGGGCGGCATTCTAACCAACTGAACTACCGGTCCGTTTGCTTTTATACTATCTGCCTCACGGCTAATCCCTGAAATGCTCAGGAAAGATACAATTTATTTTTGTGATCCCGCTGGGATTCCCCGTTCTCCAACGGGGTAAACCTGTCTGCCGACAGGCAGGCTTCTTATCCCAGAGAAACTTTTCACTATCGTGCTGCGCACGTTACTTTGTGATCCCGCTGGGATTCGAACCCAGGACCACTACATTAAAAGTGTAATGCT
>NZ_JBBJNI010000117.1:0-10067 GCF_037719425.1 Daejeonella sp.
ACTTAGGATCTGGCGCTTCACGGCGTGGGGGTTCGAGTCCCTTCATCCGCACTGATCAATTCCCCGGTTACAAGACCGGGGAATTTTTGTATAACGAGAAACGATTAAATCTTATAAAATGAACATTACACAGGACAAAATAGACAATCTTAATTCTGTATTAACGGTAAAGATTAATCCTGACGATTACAAAGAACGCGTAGAAAAAGCGATAAAAACACAGGCAAAGAAGGCCCAGCTTCCGGGATTCCGTAAAGGAATGGTTCCGGCATCCCATATCAAAAAAATGTATGGAAAGAATATCCTGGTTGATGAGATCAACAATATTCTTAACGATACTCTAAATAATTACATCACTGAAAATAAGCTGGAGGTCCTTGGACAGCCACTTCCAAAAATTGATGACAGCAAAGATTTCAACTGGGATTTTACTGACGAGTTTGAGTTTATTTACGAATTGGGATTAGCTCCTGAATTTAGCCTTGATTTTTCATCTAAGGATAAAATCACTCTTTACAAAGTTAAAGTTGACGAGGAAACTCTGGCATCCCGTATTACCAATTTGCGTAAATCTTATGGCAAAATGTCAAATCCTGACGTATCGGCAGACGATGATGTTTTGTACGCAGATTTGAAGCAGCTTTCTGCTGATGGTTCTGTTTTTGAAGAGGGAATAAGCAACACAGCATCGGTGCGTTTGGATCAGGTGAATGATGGCAAGATCAAGAAATCCCTGATAGGGCTAAAAAAGGACGATGTTGTTGAATTAGATGTCCATAAAGCATTTGACAGCAACGTTACCATTATAGCGAAGCTTCTTAATATTTCTGAAGAAGATGCGCAGGACCTGAAATCGAAGTTCCAGTTAACTGTTAAGAATATTAACCGTTTAGAGGAAGGTGATCTAAATCAGGAGTTCTTTGATAAATTATTTGGTGCTGATGTTGTTAAGACTGAAGAGGAGTTCAGAGAGAAGATCAGAGAAGAGTTGGAATCAATGATGGTTCAGAATGCGGATCAAAAGCTTCAGGCAGATATGCTGAAGTTCGGTCTGGATAAAGTAACTATGAATCTTCCGGATGAATTCCTTAGGCGCTGGTTGAAAGCTACGAATGAAAAGCTTAGTGATGAAGAACTGGCTCAGGGTTATGATGATTTTGCACGCAATCTGAGATGGACATTGATCGAGAACAGGATAATCAAGGATAATAAACTTGAGATCAAATACAATCAGGTTTTCGAGACGGCAAAGAAACGTTTGGACGCACAGTTCAAAATGTATAGCCCGCAGCCTCTTTCAGAAGAGCAGTTAGGTCAGTATACGGCTCAGTTCTTGCAGGATAAAGAAAATGCCAATCGTATTTTCGAAGAAGTAAAGGCTCAGCACGTGTTTGATTATCTAAAGAGCGTTGTTACTTTAGACACCAAAGAAATAGAGTACAATAAATTTTTAGAATTGAAATAGCCTATGATTTAGATATGGGTTATTGACTTCTAATATTTTGAAATTCATTATAAATTACAAAATAACTCATACCTTAAATTATAATATTCAATATGAACATCGATAAAAACGAATTCCGGAAATACGCAGTAAAGCACCATCGTATTGGCAGCCAGCACGTAGATAGTTTCATTGGGCGGGTAAATAATGCTTCTTTACCAAGTGCAATGACACCTTATATCATTGAAGAGCGTCAATTGAACGTAGCACAAATGGATGTGTTCTCACGTTTGATGATGGATCGTATAATTTTCCTTGGTGATGCTGTACATGAAGGTATTGCCAACATTATCCAGGCTCAGTTGTTGTTCCTTCAATCTACTGACGCGAAAAGAGATATTCAGATCTATATAAATTCTCCGGGTGGCTCTGTCTATGCAGGCCTTGGGATATACGATACTATGCAATATATAGCGCCAGACGTCGCCACTATCTGTACAGGTATGGCTGCATCCATGGCTGCAGTATTGTTATGCGCTGGTACTAAAGGTAAAAGAGCAGCGTTACCACATTCAAGGGTTATGATCCATCAACCATCAGGAGGTGCACAGGGTGTGGCTTCAGACATGGAAATAAATTTGAGAGAAATGCTTAAATTGAAAAAAGAATTATACGATATCCTTGCGAAACACTCTGGACAACCATATGAGTGGGTTGAGAAAGCTTCGGATCGTGATTACTGGATGAAGGCTGACGAGGCAAAGGAATATGGTATGATTGATGAGGTATTAGTTGGAACCGGAGATAAAAAATAATGAGTAAAGGAAATAAAGATATTAAGTGTTCTTTCTGCGGCTCCGGCAAGCAGGATACTTTGATGCTGATTGCAGGGCTGGATGCGCACATTTGTGATAAATGTGTTGCTCAGGCAAACCAGATCCTGGCGGAAGAGCTTAATGTCCGTAAAACTAAGTCAACTCAGACTTTTGAGACACTTCTTAAGCCTGTTGAGATAAAAACTCACCTTGATCAATATGTTATTGGCCAGGATCAGGCTAAGAAAATATTGTCTGTTGCTGTTTATAATCACTATAAGCGCCTTAACCAGAAGATCGGGAAAGACGAAGTTGAGATTGAAAAATCTAACATTATTATGGTGGGCGAGACGGGAACCGGGAAAACACTTTTAGCTAAAACCATAGCGAGGGTATTAAATGTCCCATTCTGTATTTGTGATGCGACTGTGTTGACAGAAGCAGGATATGTTGGAGAGGATGTTGAAAGTATCCTGACCCGTTTGCTGCAGGCCGCTGATTATGATGTGACTGCTGCCGAACGTGGCATCGTTTATATCGATGAAGTTGATAAAATTGCCCGGAAGAGTGATAACCCATCAATTACTCGCGATGTTTCAGGAGAAGGCGTCCAGCAGGCTCTGTTAAAGATTTTGGAAGGCACTATCGTGAACGTTCCGCCTCAGGGAGGAAGAAAGCATCCAGATCAAAAAATGATCGCGGTGAATACGAACAATATCCTGTTCATTTGCGGAGGTGCATTTGATGGTATCGAGAAAAAGATCGCTAACAGGCTTCGTACTCAAACCGTAGGTTATAAAGTTGACAAGGAAGATCTTAACATCGACTTGAAAAACCTTTACAAGTATATCACTCCGCAGGATCTAAAGTCTTTTGGACTTATTCCCGAGCTTATAGGACGGTTACCAGTGATTACCCATTTGAATCCACTCGACAGGGAAACACTATTAAGTATTCTTACAGAACCAAAGAATTCCTTAATCAAGCAGTACAAAAAGTTGTTTGAGTATGAGGATGTCAAACTTGAGTTCGAGAAGGATGTAATGGAATTTGTTGTAGATAAAGCAATGGAGTTTAAGCTGGGTGCACGTGGCCTTCGGTCCATTTGTGAAGCCATAATGATCGATGCAATGTATGAAACACCCTCGGGGAAGAACACGAAGGACCTGTTCATTACGCTCGATTATGCAACGGATAAATTTGAAAAATCCGACCTCACGAAACTAAAAGTAGCATAAGAAAGCCCCCGATTAAATCGGGGGTTTTTTGTACTATAAAAAATTAAAATATGAACGAAGAAAAAGACGTAAAAAAAGACCCCGTGGAAGGGGCAAATAAAACAAAAAAGAAAAAGGAAGTAGAGTCTCCGGTTAAAGCGGGACTTAAAAATAAAGAAGACATAGTAAATAACTGGCTGCCAAGGTACACGGGCCGGCCGCTAAGTGATTTTACCGGATTTATATTGTTAACTAATTTCTCCAGATATCTGAATCTCTTTTCAGAGTGGAATGATAATGCTCCTATTGTTGGTTTAGACAAACCAATGCAGAGCGTTGCTGCTAACGGTATCACACTAATTAATTTCGGAATGGGGAGCCCTATGGCGGCAACGATGATGGATCTCTTGACTGCTATCAAACCTAAAGCAGTACTATTCCTGGGCAAATGTGGTGGGTTGAAAAAGAACAATAATATCGGTGACCTGATCCTTCCCATTGCCGCAATAAGGGGAGAAGGTACATCAAATGATTATTTTCCGCCTGAAGTCCCTGCTTTACCTTCATTTGCGCTTCAAAAAGCGATATCAACTACAATTCGTGATCATTCGCGTGATTATTGGACAGGTACGGTTTACACAACAAACCGTCGTGTTTGGGAACACGATAAAGTGTTTAAAAAATACTTGAAAAGCTTGCGTGCGATGGCTGTAGATATGGAAACAGCGACCATCTTTACAACCGGTTTCGCTAACAAAATTCCTACCGGCGCTCTGTTGCTGGTTTCCGATCAGCCAATGATACCGGAAGGCGTAAAAACTGCTGAAAGTGATTCTAAAGTCACCGAGCAGTATGTTGAAACACATTTAAGGGTAGGAATTGATTCATTGAAGCAACTAATTAATAATGGTCTTACAGTAAAGCACCTTAAGTTCTAGAATCAAATATTCTGTGCCAATCCTCCTTCGAGGATTTCATCCCACTCAATGATGGTTTTTCATTTTCCTTTGATATATTTCCCATGCGCTGGATGAAATAGCTCTGCAATAGCGCTGTTTACGTCACATTGCCCATTTGCTTAATTTTAAACGCACCACCTTCAGTCTATTTCCGTAATTTTGGATCATGTGGTACAACAATATTCTCGAAACGATTGGAAATACTCCTCTGGTCAAATTAAATGCTATTACTAAAGGCGTTAAAGCAACGGTATTGGCAAAAATTGAGACTACTAATCCGGGCAACTCGATCAAGGACCGAATGGCTGTTAAAATGATTGAAGACGCTGAACAGGATGGGAGGTTAAAACCAGGAGGAACTATTATCGAAGGCACATCCGGTAATACAGGAATGGGACTTGCTATTGCAGCTGTCATTAAGGGTTATAAGTGTATTTTCACAACTACAGACAAACAATCAAAGGAAAAAGTAGACGCGCTAAGGGCATTTGGCGCCGAGGTTATAGTTTGTCCTACCAATGTGGATCCGGAAGATCCGCGTTCATATTATTCTGTATCGACCCGTCTCGAGCGGGAAGTGCCAAACTCCTGGAAGCCGAATCAATACGATAATCTTTCCAATTCGAAAGCACATTATGAACAAACCGGGCCAGAAATTTGGGAACAAACTGAGGGCAAGATAACTCACTTAGTTGTTGGTGTTGGAACTGGGGGAACAATTTCTGGAGCGGGTAAATACTTGAAAGAAAAAAATCCAAATATTAAGGTTTGGGGAATTGACACATACGGTTCTGTTTTTAAAAAATATAAAGAAACCGGGGAGTTCGATAAAAATGAGATTTATCCATATATAACTGAAGGAATTGGTGAAGATTTTCTCCCTAAGAATGTCGATTTCGATGTTATAGATCGTTTTGAGAAAGTTACTGACAAGGATGCGGCTCTTATGACCCGTGAGATTGCGCGCAAGGAAGGGATATTTGCAGGCAACTCAGCCGGATCGGCTCTTGCAGGGCTTATGCAATTGAAAGGCGAATTAACGGAAGGTGACCTTGTTGTAATAATATTCCACGATCACGGATCGAGGTATATGGGCAAAATGTATAATGAGGATTGGCTTCGTGAACGGGGTTTTCTTGCAGACGAAAAACTTACAGCAAAATCCATCTTATCCCGGAGAGATCGGCAAGACATCATCACTATCGATTGTGAAAAATCCGTACTTGAGGCGATAAATACGATCAAGGCACTAAATATCTCACAAATTCCTGTAACTCAGCAGGGTATGATAATCGGAAAGCTTACAGAAAGCGACATATTAAATTCTGTGCTCGACAATCCAGGATTAAAATCGGGAAGTATTAAAGAGATCATGACAGCGTCTTTTCCGTTTATAGACCTGAATACGTCGATAGACAAAATTTCATCAATCATCAATAAAGATAATGTGGCAGTGTTAGTCGAGGACGAAGGAGGTAAAATTGAGATCATCACTCAGTACGATATCATTAACGCTATTTCTGCCTGATCGAACCTCCGGCTGCCTGATTACCATTCACAGCTTACTCGTTCAGCTCTTTAAGGCGCTCAGTTTTGTAAAAGTTGTTTATATCAACCAGGGGCTCTGATAAAAGATAGATGCCCGTGTCTTTTTCTCTGGCATAAGGGTTCTCAACTTTGCCGATATTAATCCTTGTGCCGAAAGCGCTGGCGATATCATCAATATCATCGTCGATCATAATGATGTACTTAATTTCAATGCGATCAGGGGACCATAAAGCAAAACTACTGCTTAAACTCACAGGTTCCGGCAAATTATATTTATCGCCATAATGCTGAATAGCGCCCGCTAGCCCATAATTTCCCGCTATCAACGTAGCTTTTGACCTTTCCGTTCTTGGGATTTTCTGATATGCTACCTCTGCATATTTTGCTATTTCTTCCCAACCCAGCATATCTGCATAGTCTTGAGTTGTAGCATGAGTTTTTTGATCTTCCCATTTTACTGGAAACTCCAGCCCGCTTTGAGTAGTGAATTCGAAAAAGCGAAGTGTCGAAGCGAAAGGTAGAATCGGTATGACAGTCGGGACGAGCAGTAATGAAGGTGCTAACAGCAAGCTAACAGCAGCGTAGCGAAATGGTGCTACAATGCTTCCTAAAACTTTCTGAAGACAAATCCCGCCCGCGGCAAAAAGCATTGGAAATGCACCGAAACTGTAATAAACCTTGCCATTGAGAACTAGTAATATGATCACCACCAGAATGAATGAGTAAGCTATAAAAATATATCTCTTGTTGCTATTGGTGAAGAAGAAATAGATGAGCCCGGAAAGCCAAATTACCGAGGCAGAAGCGTGAGTAATTAAGAGCTGAATCACAAATTTAAAGGGATCAATATAATCAAGTTGCTTCGCCTTTAGTTCCCTCATATGGGATACCACAGGTAGTTCATGGCTTATTTGCCAGATAAGATTAGGCAGGAAAATAATAAACGCGATAAAAAATGAAACGATCCAGGCTTTGTTTAGTAAAACCCTTCTTTGAGGGCTGATCAGGAGGGCGATAATAAGTGAAAATATAAAGAATGCCATTGTGTACTTGGTGAGCATGCCAAGTCCTACTGTTAAGCCCAGGAGATAGATATAATTTGTTTTCCGGGTTTGAATATGCTTTAAAACCAGATAGGCTGATATGACCCAGAATAGTTGATCAAAAACAACTGGTTGTAATAAATATCCGGATGCAAGGAATGAAGGAGAAATCACCATAGCCGAGCAAGCCACAATTATAGAAAATCGTCGCCCATTCATTGAGATTACGAACAATCCCGTCATAAACACAATTAGCGCACTTGCTATCGACGGCAAAATCCTCATTGCAAAAACGCTGTCTCCTAAAAAGGCGTAGGAAAACCATGATATACCTGCAATAAAAGGGGGAACCTCTTTATAACCCCAGTCAATATGCTCAGACATCGCCATGTAGAGGAGTTCGTCCCGGTGAAATCCAAAATTACTGTTTGACACAAGGTGCAGGGTCAGCTTAAGGATTGTAAAGAAAACGATTAGTTGGATTTCCTTCGCGTTTCGTTTATAGAACGACATGAGAACTTGGATTAGATTTAAATCTACAAAAAAAACGGATTGATAGGTCAATCCGTTTTTGCGTAAGTTTTTGAGGTTTAATGTCCGCTGTCAGTTGCAGTAATGCGTTTAATGTTAGCACCCAGTGCTCTTAATCTGATATCAATATCCTGATAACCGCGTTCTATTTGTTCGATATTGAAGATCGTCGAAGTCCCTTGGGCAGACAATGCTGCGATAAGCAGCGATACGCCAGCACGAATATCGGGAGAGGTCATTGAAATACCCCGAAGCTTTACCTTTTTGTCCAGTCCGATTACAGTTGCACGGTGGGGATCACATAAAATGATCTGGGCTCCCATGTCAATCAGCTTATCAACGAAGAAAAGCCGGCTTTCAAACATCTTTTGATGAATCAGGACGTTTCCCTTAGCCTGCGTAGCTACAACAAGCATGATACTGAGCAGATCGGGTGTGAATCCAGGCCATGGAGCATCAGCAATAGTCATGATCGATCCGTCGATAAAGGTATCAACCTCGTAATGTTTTTGAGACGGAATATAAATATCATCTCCGCGAAGTTCGAATTGTATTCCGAGTTTTCTGAAGACCTCTGGTATCATACCCAGTTCCTCGAATCTAACATCCTTGATCGTAATCTCTGATTCAGTCATGGCCGCTAAGCCGATGAAGGATCCGATTTCAATCATATCAGGAAGCAATCTGTGCTCGGTTCCGCCTAACTTTTTAACGCCTTCGATAGTTAACAAATTCGAACCTACACCTGTAATTTTTGCGCCCATGCGGTTAAGCATTTTACATAACTGCTGCAGGTAGGGTTCGCACGCAGCATTGTAAATAGTTGTGATGCCCTTGGCAAGCACAGCCGCCATAACCACATTGGCTGTGCCCGTTACCGAAGCTTCATCCAGAAGGATATATGCACCTTTCAGATCGCTCGCATCAACATTGAAAAAGTTGGTCTTTTTGTCATAAACAAACCTGGCGCCCAGTTTCTCAAAACCCAGAAAGTGAGTATCCAACCGTCTCCGGCCGATCTTATCACCTCCGGGCTTCGGTATGGCTGCCTTTCCGAAACGTGCCAGTAGGGGACCCACGATCATAATAGATCCCCGTAAGCTGCCACCTTTTAAACGGAATGCTTCAGAGTGGAAAAAATCAAGATTAATATTGGATGCCTCGAAAGTGTAGGTGTCTTTGCTTAAACGTTCAACTTTAACGCCCAGGTCCCCGATTAGCTCAATGAGCTTATTCACATCTTTTATATCCGGAATATTGCTGATCGTTATTTTCTCCGCAGTAAGAAGTACAGCAGAAATAATCTGTAATGCTTCGTTTTTTGCCCCTTGAGGGATTATTTCGCCCTTTAATGGCTTACCACCAACAATTTCAAATGCGTTCATCTACTATGGTAAATTTTAATTTTTGGATAAAGCCATATTGGTTAGATGGCCGCCCTTTTATAACAATGAATTTCGATCAATAGTTACAAGGAGAATCTCAGACTAATACCTTTTGCCCCCAGAATTGTTTGATCTCTGGCGATTCGACCCGCCAGTATTATTCCGGCTGTTGGTGTTTTGTCTATTCTTATTGTTTTGGTTGCTATTTCTCTGCCTATTGTTCGCAGGACTGGGCTGGCGAACTTCAATACGTTGCAAATTGACATTGTCTTCCAGCTGTAGTGCACCATTGGACATTTCACGGAGGTCCTTTATTATTGTTTCATCAGCCACGCTATCCTTGTTCCAGGTCACATAAGCCATTTTCATGAAGTTTGCTATTGATTGTACCATAAGCTGCTTCCGTTGTGGTTCATCAATTGCTTTGGCGCGGCTGATCATTAGCTCAACTGTTTTTCCATAATGTTTGTACTTAATTCGCTGCTGCGGATAGGATAACGGCGCTGGCTTAAAACGAATGGCGTCCTCAGAAGGTTTCGGATATGGTGAATCCACATCAATCTTGAAATCGGATATGATGTGCAAATGATCCCACAATTTATGTTTAAAATCAGCGACATCGCGAAGATGGGGATTTAAAAAGCCCATCAGATCAATCACAACCTGAGCATAACGATTTCGCTCATCTTTGGTAGGAAGATCAACGATATATTTAACCATATTCTGCACATTACGTCCGTACTCGGCAAGAATTAGTTTTTTTCTTGTGGTGTTATAATCAAATGTCATGGTAATTCATTAATTCCGCTATCTCAAATATGTGGTTTTTGAGCTACAGAGCGGCATTTTGGTTTTATTTAACAATTTTCAATTTAGCAAATTTTAGCAATAATTGCTTCTGTCCTAAATCTTTAAAAAATATCGTCGCCTTGACATCTGGTTTATTCCCCTCAAGGTTAATTACTTTTCCATAGCCAAAGCGTTCGTGCTCAACTTCCATACCAACCTGGAGGCCGGAAGTGTCAGAAGGAGCGAAGTCTGCACTTGGTATGTGAGCCTTCGGTAAAATTGATGTTGTTTTTTGAGGAGCTGCTGGTTTTGGCCGGCTGAATGTTTCTTTTTGCT
>NZ_JBBJNI010000117.1:10077-13861 GCF_037719425.1 Daejeonella sp.
TTTTGCTGCCATGCAGACCTTTCATCATCAAAAAATGGATTCCCTCCACTTTTTAACTGCGGCTTGAAATCAAGCTCCAGGTAACTGGCATCGATCTCATCAATAAATCTGCTGGGTTCGCAGCTGGTTAGTGTACCCCAGCGATATCTGGAAGTAGCATAAGATAGATTTAATTTTTTCCCTGCTCGTGTTATAGCCACATAAAATAAGCGTCGTTCTTCTTCGAGATCAATACGGGAACTTAGTGACATCTGCGAAGGGAAGAGATTTTCCTCGAGTCCTACGACAAAAACGTTATCAAACTCAAGGCCCTTTGCGGAATGTATTGTCATTAACGAAACTGTATCGGCATTTGGATTCTTATCGTTGTCATCGTTTGTAAGCAATGCAACATCCTGCATGAAGATATCAAGCCCTTTTTCTTCCAGATCCTCACGCTCGCTGAATTCTTTAATTCCGTTTAGAAGCTCCTGTATATTTTCATATCTGCTTAAACCCTCAATAGATTTATCAGAATATAGATCTTTTAAAAGAGTTGAGTGCTGGGCTATATGTAAGGCAGTGTCATAGGCTGAATGAGTTTTAGTCATTACCTGGAAGCTCTGAATCATTAATGCAAAGTTTCCAACTGCGGCGGCGCTGCGGGCATCAAGGTAATGATGTGAGTCGATGATGATTTCCCAAAGTGTAAGATTATTCTGATCAGCAGCTATAATGATTCTTTCGATGGTTGTATCTCCAATGCCACGTCTGGGATAGTTAATGACTCTTTTTATAGCTTCCTCATCATTCGGGTTAAATGTCAGCCTGAAATAAGCAATCAGATCCTTTATTTCCTTTCTCTGATAGAAGGAGAGCCCGCCATAAATTTTATAGGGTACGTTAAGCTTTCGTAGCGATTCCTCCATGGCTCTTGACTGAGCATTGGTACGATATAAGATTGCGAAGTCATTATATTTTGACCCTTTAACTGCTTGTTCCTGTGCTATTCCCTCAGCAACAATTTTCCCTTCTTCGTTATCGCTAAAGGCCCTCGAAACTTTTATTTTGTCCCCCGTTTCGTTTTCGGAAAAAACAGATTTTTTTAGCTGATTTTTATTATTTGCTATGATGCTGTTAGCAACATTAACGATGTTTTGAGTCGAACGGTAGTTTTGTTCAAGTTTGAAGACCTTCAGATCCGGGTAGTCCTTCTCAAAATTGAGAATGTTCTGAATGTTGGCTCCACGAAAAGCATAAATACTTTGGGCATCATCCCCAACAACACAAATATTTTCATTTTTTGCTGCGAGCTTCTTTACAATTAAATATTGGGAAAAGTTAGTGTCCTGATACTCATCTACCATCAGGTATTTGAATTTGTTCTGGTATTTGTAAAGCACATCAGGATGTTCTCTTAAAAGCACATTGGTTTTATAAAGAAGATCATCGAAATCCATTGCTCCGGCTTTGTAACACCTTTGAGTATAAGTCTGATAAATTTCTCCCATCTTCCCCCGGCCTGAAGAAAAATCTTCAGCCTGGATGTGCTCATTTTGTAAATATTCTGCCGGAGAAATCAGATTGTTCTTTGATGAAGAGATACGGTTGTAGACAAAATTTGCATTATACAATTTGTCATCAAGTTGCTGCTCTTTTAAAATGCTCCTTATCAAGCTTTTGCTGTCATCCGTGTCATAAATAGTGAAGTTATTCGGATAGCCGATTTTTTGTGCCTCTACCCGCAGCAATTTTGCGAAGACAGAGTGAAAGGTGCCCATCCAAATGTTTTTCGCTTCGTTTCCAACCACCTTCATAATGCGTTCACGCATTTCTTTGGCAGCCTTATTTGTAAACGTAAGAACAAGGGTGTTAAATGGATCCACACCTTTTCGGATAAGGTGCGCAACGCGATAAGTAATAACTCTTGTTTTACCTGAACCAGCCCCCGCCACAATCATCACTGGCCCTTCCGTTTGCTCTACCGCTGCCCTTTGTGAAGGATTTAAACCGTCTAAATAATCCAAAATCTACTCCTGTTTTTCTGCGCTAAATTACTAAACAGAATTGAGATTAAGGCTTCTGGCACCTGTCTGAAATGTAAATTGTTGAGAAAAACTAGGGAACGTTAGTCGTCAAAAATTAAACTTGACCGGCCAGGGTTGTTCAGGTTTTCATTTATATTAATGATCTTATCATCAAGGTCATTAATGCATTTCCCCATTTGCTCAATAAATTCTTGCTTATCGATGAGATTCTCATTTTCCAGCAGCATAAGACCTTTCAAGGTAGCCACGGGGCTTCTTATCTGGTGAGAGAGGTGAGAAGAGTATTCTGACAATTTTTTGTTCTTGTTTTTAAGATCCATGGTGCGCTCTTCGATGAGTTCCTCCAGGTTCTGGTTAGTGCGGTCGAGGTCATCTTTCTGTTGGGACACTTCTTGATTTAAGCGGGTTAATTCGGAGTTTATGAGTTTAGATTTTTTCACATTCTTTATAAGAAGAAAGATGACGAAAAAGGATAAAAGGGCAACCAGACTACTGGCCCAAAACAGGATTTGGCTATATTTTGATCGTGCAATTGTAAGCTCATTTGCTCTTTGCTTTTCGAGTTGACGATGCTGAGCTTCTAATAGGCTGATTTTGTCGGAAATATTGCCTTTGTAAGTTATACTATCTTGTTTGTAAACTATTTGCAAATAGTATAAGGCTCTCTCATAATTTTTGCGTTTATTTTCTAACTCATAGGAAGTTAGCATGTAATCATATTCTAATTTGGGACTTTTAACAAGCCTAGCAAATAATGCGCCTTCTTTAATTGTTTTTTCAGCTTGCTTAAAGTTTTCTTTTGAAATGTAAATGGAGCTTAGTGTAAGATCGATACCAGCAATAGAATTATTTAATTTATTTTCTCTGGCTTTGCTCCTTGCATTTATCAAGAGCTCCTCAGATTTATCAAGTTGATTAAGCTGAAAATAAACAAGCCCAAGGTTTTGCATACTTTGAGTTATACCTATGGTATTATCTAATTTAGTAAAGATAGCAAGGCTGTTTTGATAATTGGATAATGCCTGATCATATTCGTTTTTACGTAAATAAACAGTCCCTAAGTTCATGTATAGTCCAGCTATTAGATCTTTGATATTAAGCTTTAGGGCTAATGCTAATGATTTTTGAAAATTCTCCAGTGACTTGTCATAATCTATCTCACGATACAGGTTTCCAATATTGTTATAGACCTTAGCTTCCCCTTCCACATTTTTATTTTTTTTGAAATATGTTAAAGCATTTAGGTAATTTTCTATTGCAGTTTCGTTTTTATTCAGATAATAATTTCCCACACCTAAAACTCTGTAAGATTCAGCAATTCCGTTTTCATATTTTAGAGCTTTGCCCAATTTCATAGCCCTACTTGCAAATTTTATAGTTTTTTCAGGGTCAATTAAGCGATTTTCGAAACCTTTCTTATTTAGTTCGATGACTGTTACTGTATCATTATATTTAATTGACGTTTTACCGGATAGACTTTGAGTAAAAACAATAAGGAAAGAAATCGATAAAAACGGGACAAGGCTAGATATTTTCATTCCAATAATTGCGAATATAAGTTTATGATAAATTTAGCTAATCTGATTAACCAAAAGCATTTAAATGCCTACATTTGGAATAACCTGAATATAAGGTATTTATAGTCAGTTAGTTATTATTTAACAAAAATAACCTCAAAATCATGAAAACTAAAATTTTAACGTTAATCGTCATCGCAGCTCTGGCAATGAGTTCATGCAAAAAAGAAGAATTAGCTA
>NZ_JBBJNI010000118.1:0-13820 GCF_037719425.1 Daejeonella sp.
GTACATTATGAATACCCTTAACTTAATGACATTGAGCGAAAGCTGGAACCTCATTATTCCCCGTTCACCGCTTGCTAAAAAGCCATGAACCCAGACATACACAGCCCCTCACTATTTGATTACGGTATTTTATAAAATATCAAAAAGGACAAAAAATAACCTGATAATTATAATTCCAATACTACCCCGCTGGTTATATTTGATAATTATATTCCAATTTAAATTTTTAGGGTGTATCAACTATTTATAAAATCAAGCCACAAATTATAATACATGAAAAATGAACTTTCAGTAGATCAGATTGAAAAATTTCAAAATGATGGTTATGTAGTTATTGAAGATTTTCTGTCAGCAACAGAGCTAGAGTTTTGGAGGGAAGCTTTAAACGAAGCTATCGAGAAACGTAAGGGATATAAAATGCCGGATCGAAAGGAAGTTTATGGTAAAGGTGATGATGCAGACAAAAGTTATTATGACAATGTATTTGACCAGCTTATCAACCTTTGGCAGGATAATGAAAAGATGAGGAAAGTTATGTTAGATGAAAGGTTGGGTAAAATGGCAGCTCAGCTATCGGGTGCTGATGGGATAAGGATTTGGCATGATCAGGCATTGATCAAAAAGCCATGGGCAAACCCAACATCCTGGCATTTAGATACCCCTTACTGGTCTTTTACCGATCGAAGAGCATTATCTATCTGGGTTGCATTGGATGATGCGACTTACGAAAATGGCTGCCTGTTTTTTTTACCAGGAAGTAATCATACAACTACTTTTGAAAACCCGGGAATTGGAAAAAATATGGGTGCAATATTTACTACTTATAAAGAGTTAGCTACTAATAAATCTGTAGCGGCGCCTATGAAAGCGGGTAGTTGTTCCTTCCACAATGGTTTAACAGTACACGGTGCAAATGCCAATATGACTCCCGGGGTAAGGAGAGCAATGACTTGTGCTTACATGCCAGATGGTAACTCCTTTAATGGTACTCAAAATATACTTAGCGACGATCAGATAAAAGAACTAAAGATAGGCGATCTATTGAGTGATGAAAAACAGAATCCTTTGATATACAGTAATAAATGATGGTTTAAAGATCTTCTATGGCAGGTAAAACTCAATAAATTTAGAATGAACAACACACCATGGAGTAATCGTTTAAGAAAAGCAGGAAAAATTTCTCTCCTAATCTTTTTGTACAGCCTTTCTTTGGGCAGCTTAGTAATGGCTCAGTCGATCAGAACTTTGAATGACTCAAATAGTAAAACTATCAGCTTTGGAAATCAAAAATTAAAGCTAACGTTAGATTACAACAGGAAAGCAAATATATCTTTACTTGAAGTAAACGGACAAAAGGTAATTGAAGGGAAAGCAGGTATCTATTCAGAGATAAAAACAACTTCCGGGATTTATAACACCTTAAATCTAAGCACAGAACCTATCGTAAGCGTTGATAAGAATACTATAAAAATAAAAGGCATCAGTTATGGGGATAAAGATTTAATCATTAATGAAACCTGGGAATTTATAACCTCAGAAAATGATGTAAAATTTAATGTAGAGAGGAGCTTTTCGAATCCTGCCACAATAGAAGAAGCCAGCATCCCTTCTTTTAATTTCTCCAGCATAAATACCTGGGAAGGCGCTTATCAGGGCTATGGTGGTCTGGCCTGGTTTTACCTTTTTAATGAAAAACTAGCTACTTATGGAGTTCATACTAACTCGTCAAAATTTTGGAACAGTAAAACAGGGAATGGCTTAAGTGTAATTGTAGATGCTCCAGGAAAACAGGTAGCGATGAAGTATTCCAGAGCTAATAATGATCAACTGGCTTATAGTGTTACAGTTTCCGATCAGGAGATGATTCCTCGTTACGATGCGGGTACAAACAGGAAAAGATTTATCCGTCAGAACACCAACGTTTGGTCTGCGTTCAGGGTGTCATCAGAGAAAACAACTCAAAGGATCACCCTTTCATATTTTGATTTTGACCAAGAATATGGGAGAGGAAAGTTTGTTGGAATGAACGGTCAGCAGGTAAGCTCTGTATTAAATACTATTGCAAGAATTGGAGTTATAGATGCAAAGCATTTTGGAGGAAACAGCTGGCATACTCCTTACGGCCCTATATGCTTACATGAACAATACATTGCCCAGTTGGGATTGGCAATTAATGATAATAGTTACCTTCAGGGTTATCAGGATTGCTTAGATTTTTATCGGGATAACGCCATTAAACCAGATGGAAGGGTTTGGGCACGCTGGGCTTATAATAACGTGGATATCATGCCTGGTGAAGTCACTGACAAGGGATTTTATGAAGCACAATGGGGCTATCTGATGGATTCTAATCCAGATTTAGTCACCAATGTTGCAGAGTTATTTGATCAGACAGGAGATATTAAATGGGTTAAAACACATCAGCTATCTTCCGAGAAAGCCCTGGATTATATAATAAAGAAAGATAGTGACGGGGATGGCCTGGTTGAAATGATGACTGACAGTTATAAGGATAAAAGAGGCAGTGATTGGATTGACATCATTTGGGCAGCTTATGAAAATGCTTTTGTAAATGCTAAATTATATTTTGCTTTGACTAAGTGGGCAGTGATTGAACATGAACTGGGTAATGATCAGAAAGCAAAACAGTATGAAGATTTTGCCGCAAAACTAAAAAGGAGTTTTAATAAGCCTGCAACTGAAGGTGGTTTTTGGGATGAAGAAAAGCAATGTTACGTTCACTGGCTCGATAAAGACAAAAGTGTACACGGCAGAAACATGGTAACACCTGTAAATTTTATGGCTATTGCTTATGGTATTTGTGATGATGAAAAGAAAACTAAAACCATCCTGGACAATATAGAAAAGCAGATGCAGCAGGAAAAGCTTTTCTTCTGGCCTTTAAACATGTCATCCTATGCCCCTGGTGAAGGAAAAGAAGAGCAATTCCCTTTCCCTCATTATGAAAATGGAGATCTGTTCTTATCATGGGGGGCTGTTGCTGTCAAAGCCTACGCTGATTACAAACCAGAACTGGCCTTAAAATATGTGCGTAACGTGATGGAGAGGCACAGTAAAGATGGCTTAGCATATCAGCGCTATGGGCGGGTTAAACAGGACGGTTTAGGAGATGACATTCTTTCAGGAAACAGTCTCTCGGTGGTAGGGCTTTATCAGACTATATATGGTATAAATCCTTTATTCAATAGATTTTACTTAAATCCTCATATCACTAAAGATTTAGCCGGAACGATAATAAAATATAACTATAGAGATCAGAAACTAGACATAGGTTTAGAGCTGAGTAAGTATTCGGTGTCCAATGGTAAGCATCAAATAGTTTCCAAAAAAGATTTTGGTTTCTTTAGTAAGGATAATAAGCTCTTTTACTTTAATGGAAATGAAGCAAAGTCGTCTTTAATCGCAGAAACAAAAAGCGGTAAATCTCTAATTTTAGAAGTGAAAGAGTGGAGCAATAATAAGATGGTTTTGAATCAGTCTTCGACAGATAATGAAATGGAAAGAGTAAACTATATAATTTATAATTTAACTCCTAATACATCTTATAATATTAGCAGAAGTGGTAAAAAAACTCTTAATATAAAAAGTGATGCAGAAGGTAAGTTTACTTACGGTGATAAGGTTTTGATTAAACCTGTTGAAGTTGTGATTTCAAAACAATAGTTCAGGGCGATGGAGAGAAGAAACTTTTTAAAGAATGTAACGCTTGGAACAGGTTCTTTATTAACCATGCCTTATCTTCAACATGCTGATGCTGCAGAGTTTGCGATACCTGGAAAGAAATTAAAATTACCTCTTCATAAGTTGAAAAAGCCTTTGGCAATTGCCATGTGGGACTTTAGCTGGCTTTTGCGTCACCATCGTTATGGCGAATTCGAAAATTGGGAGAAAGTTTTAAATGAACTGGCCGAAAGGGGTTACAACGCAATTCGTTTAGACGTTTTTCCTCAATATGTAGCGGCTGATTCTGATGGGAAAATTACTGAAGAATTCAGGAGTGTTAAAAGCGGTTGGGCTCCCGCTAAATGGGGCAACGATTATACCATGAGCTTTCGCCCCAGAGAGGCCTTGCTGGAGTTTATTCCTTTATGTAGAAAATATGGATTCAGGGTAGCTCTTTCTTCCTGGTTCACTAATCATAATACAGGCTCAAGGGGGATTTTTACAGAGGAAGGCGGCGCCTTGAGGGGCTGGACGGAGACTCTTACTTTTCTTAAACAGCACAATTTATTGGATGATAACGTTATATACATCGATCTCTTAAATGAATATCCTAAATATCATGGATATGATTGGTTTAAAATGGAGATGAATAAAAGGGGAGACGTAGATCAGTTTAAACTTAATAATCCTACCGCATTTATTCCGGATAATTTAGATATGGGTAAAGTTGCGGGTTATAATAGCTTACAGCAGAAGTTTATGCACGATTTTGGCAATAACCTGATAGCTAAAATAAAAAAGCGTTTTCCAGATTACCCTTATCAGATGAGTTTAACTTATACTACTCCATTAGATAGTATAGATATTTCTGAATTTGGAACTCTTGATTCTCACTTATGGTTTACTGCTGCTGCGGATATTCCTCATTGGCGATCTTTGGCTGGCATTGATCAGTCAAAAGACAACAGACCTCAATTTCAGGAACTAATGAATTTCTGGGAAGCAAAAAAACCAGAAATGACCATTTGGATGGATAAGGCAATAACGGCAGTTTCAAATAAGGCAAAACAAAACAAAATCACTTGTGGCAATACAGAGGGCTGGGGGCCCGTAGGTTGGTTAGATCATCCTGAATTAAATTGGAATTGGGTAAAAGAGGCTGCGGATATTGCTGTAGTTCTGGCGAAAAAACATGAAAATTATAAATATATCTGCAGTTCCAATTTCACTCATCCTCAGTTTAAAGGAATCTGGGAGGATATAAAGTGGCATCGTAAAATCACTTCCCTTATCAAAGAGTAAAATGAGAGGACTTTATTTTAAATCAATTATACCGGGTATTATATTTGCATTTACTACCCATTATTGTGCTGCGCAAAAAGTAATTAAGCTGTATCCTGGAACGACTCCCAATCAAAAAATAACTACCGGCGAAGCCGATACTAGTAACCAGGATAAAAGTGTTTTTAACCGGGTTTCTAACCCAACTCTTACTCTTTACCCTGGCAATAAAACTTCTGCTAAAAAGACAGCAGTAATTATATGTGCAGGTGGAGGTTACGCTGAGTTAAATATAAAGCGCGAAGGATACGCCATCGCAGAAGCATTTAATAAAAAGGGTATTGCCGCATTCGTTCTAAAATATCGTTTGTCTGATGATAAAAGCAACAGTGATAAATCTATCGCTCCATTACAAGATGCACAGCAAGCTATTAAAGTAGTAAGAGATAGCGCGGAGAAATGGAAAATTGATCCTCATAAAATTGGGATTATGGGATTCTCGGCAGGAGGTCATTTGGCTGCATCTTTAGGGTCTCATTATAATGATGCGCTAATTAACAACCCATCCAAAACCAATCTCCGTCCTGATTTTATGCTTCTGATATATCCAGTAATTAGTTTCAGAGAACTTTTCGGACATATTGGATCAAGAGATAATTTACTAAGTAAATCTCCATCAAGAGAATCGGTTGATTACTTTTCAAATGAGCTGCATGTAAATAAGCAAACACCTGCTACTTTTTTAGTTCATGCAGGAGATGATAAAATAGTCAGTGTAGTAAACAGCTTAAAATATTATGAGGAACTTCAAAAAAGTAGTGTGGTTGCTGATCTTCATATTTATGCCAAAGGTGGACATGGATTTAGCATAGTGCCGGCTTTTGACGAATGGTTTGGTCGTTGTATCTTATGGTTAAGTAATATTTAAATGTTGTTCATAGAAAAGCCCGGTTTTACATGTGACCCAGGCTTTTTGATTTTCGCTATCCTACGATTATTTTAAAAGAAAAACATTCTAAAGCCTATCCCATGAATATTAAAATATTAAGCCCGCTTTGGGGTCTCGAAGACCTTAAATACGATGTATTTTTAGATAAGGTGAAAAACGCAGGCTACGATGGCTTTGATACATGGATACCTGAAGATAAAAAGGGAAAAAAGCTATTGTTCGATTACCTGCAGAAGCATGAGATGTATATTGTTGCTCATCAGCACGAGGCGAATGGAAAAAACTTTACTGAATTTAAAAAATCATTTCTTAGCTATTTAAATATTTGTGCCGAAGCTGATCCTATCTTAATTAACTCACATACCGGAAGAGATTATTTCACTTTGGATCAAAACCTGCAATTGATTGATATTGCTCAGAATTTTTCAGATAAAACAGGAGTTAATGTCGTACACGAAACACATCGGGGCAGAGTAGGATATTCCCCTCAAATGATTGACGAGATATTTAAAGCAAGGAAAAGTTTTTCTATCACAGCCGATTTTTCTCATTGGGTTTGTGTGACAGAAAGCATGTTGGAAAACTTTACTTCAATATTGACCGAAGCTATTAAAAGGAGCAGGCACATCCATTTAAGAATAGGATTTGAACAAGGGCCTCAGGTTTCTGATCCCAGGGCGCCTGAATGGAAATATGCTTTAGATAATTTCTTAAGTTGGTGGGACAGAATAGTTGAGCAGAACTATGTGTCAAAAACCGAAATCCTCCCATTAACTACAGAATTTGGTCCCAAACCATATATGCCTGCAATTCCTTTTTCAAACGTACCATTAGCAGATCAGTTCACGCTTAACTGCTATATGAAAGATTTAGCAGATCTCCGCTATAAAAAGTTCAGGAATTAATCTTCAACCGCTGATCTATAAAACTTTGGAGATATGCCATTCTTTTTTTTGAACAGTTTTGAAAAGTAAAAGACAGACTCAAATCCTGTTTGGCGGAGCATCTCATATTCCCAACAAGTAATTATAAGTGGGAAAATAACTGCTGCAGACGATGGAGAGGTATTGCCAGGAGTCTCGGTTCGTCTAAAGGATAGCAATACATCTGCAGTTACTAATGCCGAGGGCAGGTACTCATTTTCAGCAAGGAAAGGGAATACACTTGTTTTTAGTTTCATAGGATTTACTACTTCTGAATACCTGGTTAGAGATAAAAATTAAAGAAGTAGTTGGTGGTTATCATTGGCTAATCAAAAATTCACAAAAGGTTCCCCAGAGAGATGTATTTATAGAACCCCGAATGGCTGTTGGTATTACTTCAAACAATGTAGTTTATTTTATTTTAGTGGATGGCAGACAGGCGACTTATTCTAACGGAATGTCTTTTGGTAATTTGTCAGACGTATTTTTTGCCTTAGGTGTTAAGGATGCTATAAATTTAGATGGGGGAGGTTCCAGCACTTTGGTAGTTAAAGAAAATACTGAATGGCGGGTTAAAAACAAACCTTCAGATGGTTCTCAAAGACCGGTTGCTAATGCATGGACAATTGTTGATGTTAAAAAGTAATGCTCTAAAGTCATTAAAATTTAATAAAAAATCGAATGGTATGGCCTGATCCACTGGTAATACGTTGTTTTTTACCTCACGAAGGCCTGATTTTCAATAGGAAGTTTTTCATTCGTTTTTATTATGCTAGTGGTGGAGTTCTCGCAATTGGCTTTTAACTTGTCTGAAATCCAATCTGTTGTAGTATTGCAAGGTTAGCCTTCTTTTTTGCTATATTCGTTAATACGAGTCCTAGAGCCTACACCTTCATTAACAGATGCGGAACTCCTGAATTTCTATCTGCCGGCGATGGTAAAGCTTTTACCGAAATTTAACATCCCGCAAGTGAAATAACGCTGGACCCGAACCTGAAACAAAACCTGGGATGGTAATGCCCCCCGTTGAAAATTGATAATACAAAACACCATGAAATATAACCTGATGATTGTAAAGCTGGCAGTTCTCCTTGTAATAGGAACGGCCGCCTTCGGACAAAAAAAGCCGAACATCATCCTGATTATGGCCGATGACATTGGCATGGAAGCCTTTGGTGCTTATGGCAATGACGATAAGATCACGCCCAACGTCGACAAACTGGCGGCAGAAGGTATGCTATTTAAAAACTGCTATTCTACCCCCTTGTGTACGCCATCGCGGGTGGAGCTGATGACCGGCAAATATAACCATCGCAATTACGTAGGCTTCGGCTTGCTCGATCCGAAAGAAAAAACGTTTGGGCATTACATGAAGGACCTCGGTTATACAACACTAGTCGCCGGCAAATGGCAGCTTCTGGGCAACGAAAAGCAAGTGGAGCTGGCTAAGGGCGCAACCGGAAGCTATCCTCACCAGGCGGGGTTTGACCGTTTTGCCGTTTGGCAGGTTGATAAACTTGGGTCAAGGTATAAAGACCCGATGATCTACACCGACGAGCGCAAATCAAAAGTGATGAAGGGTGCTTACGGTGATGAATATTTCACCAGCTATATTGAAAAGTTTATTTCAGAATCCAGGAAGGAACCGTTCTTTATATACTACCCTATGGCATTAACCCATGATCCGTTCCAGCCTACACCATTCTCTGCCGATTTTAAAACCGGGGATACTACAAAGCTGGACGATCCCAAATATTTCAAGGATATGGTGCGCTTCCTTGATCACCTGGTAGGGCGTATAACCAAAAAGCTGGATGAAACCGGTATTCGCGAAGAAACCATTATCATGTTCATAGGGGATAATGGTACAAGCCCGCAGATCGTGTCGCGTTTTAAAGGGACCAATTACCGCGGTGCTAAAGGGCAGACCATCGAAAGAGGCACCCACGTACCTATGATCGTAAACTGGAAAGGCAAGATCAAAGCGGGCACGGTCAACAATTCCCTCGTTGATTTCTCCGATTTTCTTCCTACTCTGCTCGACCTGGGCGGCAGTTCAGCCAAAAAGCTCCCGTTTACAGATGGGCTTAGTTTTTACCCCCAGCTTACCGGGAATATGAGCCAAGCCCGCCCGTGGGTATTTACTTTCTATGAACCCAACTGGGGCAAATACGTGCGTAAGGCCTATGTGCACAACAAAGACTGGAAACTGTATGAAACCGGCGAGATTTATGACCTTAACAAGGATCCCGATGAGTTGAAGTCACTTACAAAAGCCCAGTTGAATGCTTCGGCCATGAAAACCATTGGTGAATTTGAAACAGTAATAGCCAATAAAATGAAAAAATAAACTGCTGATCTTAGCCTTCAACACCTAGGTGGTGGTACCCGACTGCCTGGCCGTAGGAAATGTTAAAGCCTATTCTACAGCGTAAACGGAGCCCTTCAGATTATTTCTGAGGGTTTTTTGTTTAAGCCAGCCGTTCCGGCAGTCACAACTTATCTCAAAATGGCATTATTTTTGAACTATAAGCTAACTACTTATAAAAAACAAAGGGGCTGTTAAAGATGGTTACTCTTTTTATTTTTTTTACTAATTAAAAGTTGTCGATGGTCTCATAATGAAGAGGGTACTAGTGGTAGACGATAATGAGGACATTCTCAACGTCATAAGCATTGTGTTGGATATGGAGGGGTTTGAGGTGAAGTGCTGTGACAGCGGCCGCGGTATTGCGGATACAATTTCAGCTTTTGCTCCCGATGTTATTCTGCTGGATATTATGCTTGGTGATCTGGATGGGCGTGATGTTTGCAGAGCATTGAAAAGTGATCCAAAAAGCGGGCATATTCCAGTGATCATGATCTCGGCTTCACACAATTTATTTGACCGGGACGATAAGCTGGATTTAGCAGACGATTTTATAGCCAAGCCTTTTGATATAGATGACCTCGCCAGCAAGGTGCACCGGCATATTAAGAGGGAAGGGAAATCAGCGTAGATCAAAGAACCGGGAACCAAGAACCAAGAACCAAGACGCGGATCGGAAAGAGGGCTCTTCTCCGATTGGATCGCGGACTAGATTAGCCGACCCCCAAGGGGTCGTATGTTTATAGAAAATCATCCAGTCTGTTTCCCGACCCCGAAGGTGGTCGCAAGTGCCAACCGGTTATTTTGAAGCTGGTGGCTGTGGAAATCAACCGTTAACTAAAAAATACACCCGAATGCTCATTTGATAGCATTTTAAAAATAATGTTTTGCCAAATCGGCGACCACATGCGACCACCTTCGGGGTCGGGATTTCTCGCTAACATCATCCTATAAACATGTGACCCCTTCAGGGTCATTCTAAAATGTACCTCAACACGCGAGTCGGCAGGCTGGAACCTCCATGCCGGGAAAACTTTATCATTCCCCAAGCAAATTATTGATCTTTGCATACTGCAATAACATAATAGTTTTCGCATCGCTGATCTCGCCGGTAGAGATCATTCCGAAGGATTCATCAAAGTTCAGCTGCAATACTTCGATGTTTTCCTGTTCTTGATCTGATCGTTATTCATTCCATGGATAGGAAATCTTGCCGTGTAGACGGCAGATTTGCGCATCCAAGATAAATGATATTTTGTATACAGGAAGGGTTTCAAATAAGATTTTATTTCAATTGACATGAAAAATTAAGAGGGCTTGAAGACAATCAAAAGGAACTAACGAAATGCGATTTATTAAAACTTATTACCCATGCAAGTGTTAAAATATACTGAACTAACCTTTATGACGAAATCAGCAGTTGTTTTTAGCAATCTGACAAATGGAGAAGAAGCCGGAAGAGACCTCGGTCAAAAGATCATCGAAAAGTTAGGAGATCAAGCTCCAAACGTGGTAATTGTTTTTGCTTCTTCTTTTTACGACTACACATCGCTTTTACAATCTTTAAAAAGCACTTGTAATACTGAATTGCTGGTAGGCAGCTCCTCCGCGGGCGAGTTTACTTCTACTGACTTTGCCATCGACTCGGCGTGTGCTGTGGCTATTTCTTCTCCGGACTTAAAATTCAAAGCAGGGATCGCCACGGGCCTGAAAAACGACAGAGGACTTGCTTCTGAAGCGTTAACGAGTGTCTTATCACCGGATGACTATGAGTACCAATACCATTCTGCGATGATTTTTGCTGATGCGCTATCCGGTTATACGGATGAACTGATTGAGCTTCTCACCGAAAGCACTCTGGGTAAATACCAGTTTTTTGGAGGTGGCGCCGGAGATAACGCGAACTTTCAGAGTACCCATATATTTTTTGACACGGGCGCCTATACGGATGCAGCTGTGATATTGGAGATTCTTTCTAATAAACCTATAGGTGTAGGTGCTGCTCATGGCTGGGCAGCCGTGGGCGAAAAAATGCGTGTGACAGAAACCGATGGAATGAGGTTAGTCAGTTTGAACGCACAACCCGCAGCAGAGGTATTTGCTGCACATGCGGTTGCAACGGGACAACAATTTGATCCTGAGCAGCCCATCCCGTTCTTTTTACACAACATTCTTGGTATTGAAGTAGCGGGCGATTTTAAATTAAGAGTGCCGCTTGGCGTACTGCCTGACGGATCGGTAGCTATGGCAAGTGATATCCCTAACGGTGCGTATGTAAACTTTATGGCTACCGACAATAGTTGCTCCAAACAAGCCGCCATTGAGGCTACAGCTGCCGCGATGCAGCAATTAGGTAGTCATAAACCAAATGTAGCCTTGTTTTTTGACTGCGTGGCCACAAGGCTGCGTATGGGAAAAGAGTTTGACTTTGAATTAAACAAAGTATCGGAAACGCTTAACGGTATAAATTTCGCGGGATGTAATACCTATGGCCAGGTCGCGCGCATCAATGGCCAGTTCAGCGGATTTCAAAATTGCACCGCGGTAGTATGTGTGATTCCTGAATAAATGGATTTAAAGGTTCTAGCAGATATAGCGAAGTACGAGAAGAGGTTTGACGCGGCAATCAAGCTCGCCAATTCTTTCAAATGCTCGTATTTCATCCCTTTTATTATTGATCCCGAGATCGGTGTATTACTGCCTGCCCCGGGTTTTCCGCAAACTATACCCAACGGAGACGTGTGGAATAGCTTCCTGCAAAGCACATTAACCAAGAAGTATTATTCGGACAGGCTGCCTTATCCCGATTTAGAAAACATACAGCCTGCCACCGGCTTTGCCGGCCCTGAAGGGAGCGTTATGGTAATGCTCGGGGGGAGGCCGAAACCCCGGGAAGTTGCTCCACTGCTTGATTTATTCCCCTTACTGGTGCAGCTGTTTACCCAGGAACAGGCATTTAAAACCGCGGAAGTACGGGTAGAATTGGCGGATAAATCAGCCGCCAAAGCCGAAAAATTAGCTAACACCATTGATTTAATGCGCTTGAAGCTGAAAGAACTCCTTGTTAGACAAAAAAGAGATAAAAACGACATTGAAGTCCTGATGGAGAAAAAGGATGAGTTCATGAATGTGGCGAGCCATGAATTGAAAACACCCATCGCTTCCATGAAAGCCTACCTTCAGATTTTGAATACGAAGCTTACGTCTGTAAATGACGAGGGAATTATAGACCTGTTTAACAGAGCAAATAAACAGGTTGACAAAATTACCGTCCTTGTTAATGAGCTATTGGACGTTACAAAGATCCAGGCCGGAAAGATGGAATATGACTCCGCCGTATTTGATATTTCAGAGCTTTTACAGGAAGTCGTAACGCAAGTTCAGGTAACGGCGCAGTCACATCACATCAATGTTGAAAAAAATCCATCGGTACTGGTAGAAGGAGACCGGCATCGGCTGGACCAGGTGATCAATAATTTATTATCAAACAGCATCAAATATTCTCCAAATGCGGACAAAGTAATTGTGTGTTCCACCCTGGCCGACGATCAGGTAAAGGTTGTGATAAAGGATTTTGGAATGGGTATACCAGAGGATCAGCACAAACTTATTTTCGACCGGTTTTTCCGGGTATCTGAAACATCACACCGTTATTCCGGTTTAGGTCTCGGCTTGTATATTTCCGCTGAAATCATAAAACGCCACCATGGACAGATTGGACTGGAGAGCTCTGAAAAAGGATCGGAATTTTATTTCACTCTTCCGGTACACCGCCCGGACCGTGCGAGGGATAAAAAAGGTTGAAATAATCTATTTCGATAGCAGAAAATTTATTACAGCTATATCACCGCCCAGACGTAAAACGTATTACGTACAACGTATCACGTAGAGCGTACAACTCCACCTGGTGCCCGGCGGGTCATTTCCCTGATCATTTCCTTGACTTCCCAGCGCGCTTTCTCGCTTCTGATCAGATCCAGGTTTAAAGAATGGGTGTTTTCCGCTGTATGTACGTTCAGCTCGCAAAAGCGCGTGCTGATATGAGTAATATCCTGAACCGGTACAGACACCATTTCTCCCTTTGCGGTATCAAAATAGCTTAGGGTTCCGTCAGCAATCTCGACAAAGGTTACTTTGTGCCGTCTCGTGATAAAGAGCGCAATGACAGCAAACAAAACGATGCACGATATTGCGATCATTAAATTGAGCTCCGTCGAGTTGTAATACGCAATTACGAATGTTGATAAAAGCAATAATGACAGAAAGATCCTATCCGTCCATAAGCGTGCTCCTTTTAAGGAACGATTCCGCGTGATGTTGTAGTGGTAAGTCATTTTTCTTCGGTTTGTAGGCATGCTTACGTGAGGGGGGAGGAAAAGGTTTCACTATTGTTGGTTAGTTATATAGTTGGTTAGATATTATTCGGTATTTGAAACTTCTTGTAGGACCGACATTTCCGTCCAGCCTAACAACTAACAACTAACAACTAACAACCAACAACAGCGTGCTAAATCTTCATTATATTAGATAAAAAATAATCGTCATGGATGCAAAAGCTCTAACTAAGCGGCCAGCTTTAAGGTCACCGATGATCCTGCTGTGTTTAGTGCTCGTT
>NZ_JBBJNI010000119.1:0-6506 GCF_037719425.1 Daejeonella sp.
GATTTCTATTCATCGTTGACCTTGTTTTTTGTCAACCTATGTCAGGACAAGTCAGGCTTTAGTAAGTACCAGACTTAAAATGAATACAGTGCCAGAACATAAAATTGAATCCAGTGAAGATAAGTTCCAAAATCTCATATCGCAGGCTCCAGTACTCATTGCAAAATTTGTGGGTCCGTCTTTTATTACTGTAACAATCAATAAGATGGCACTCGAAATTTGGGGAAAATCTTATGATGAGGTAATCAATAAACCGCTTTTCGAATCGTCGCCTGAATTGGAAGACGGGTTAAAAACGATACTCAACGATATATACACTACAGGAGTACCTTTCATTTCCAACGAAATACCGGTTCAGCTAAAACGCATTGGAAAACCAGACATGGCTTATTTCAATTCGGTTTATCAGCCATTGCTTGATGTAGATAATAAAATTTACGGCATTATTTTAATTGGTACGGAGATTACAGAAGCTGTGAATGCCCGCAAACAAAGTGAGGCAAGTGAACTGCTTAGCCGTACTATTTTAGAAAACAGCCCGGATTGCTTAAAAATATTAGACACGGATGGTAGAATTCAGTACGTGAACTACAACGGGCTTTTCCAGATGGAGATTGATGATTTTTCAACTATTAAAAATATAAATTGGGATAGCCTTTGGAACAGTGAAAGCCAGGGCCTGGTAAAATCATCTATTGATAATGCTTTGAAAGGAGAAACTTCCCGATTTACAGCGTTTTGCCCTACTGCTAAAGGAACGCCTAAATGGTGGGATGTAGTAGTAGCGCCTGTGTGTCAACCAGGTGAACCCATCCGGCAAATCCTTTCTGTTTCAAAAGATATTACCGAACAGAAAAGATTTTCCGAAGAATTACGAGAAAAGGTAAGCCAGCGCACTAATGAGCTTCATATACAAAATGAAATCTTTAAACAAGCAGAAGAAAGTTCAAGGCAGGGTAGTTATTCTTTTAACTTAACTACAGGAAAATTAGCTTTCTCTGATAATTTGTTCCGACTGATAGGATATGAGCCAGATAAATTTGAACCTACATTAGATGAATTTTACAAGCATGTGCATCCTGATGACAAGGAATACGTGAAACAGTTAGTGCAAAAATTCTTTCAACGCAAAACCGCTGATGAATGGCACTACCGAATGAATACAAAAATCGGAAAGGTCATAAATATAAAAGGTACAGGAAGAGTTATAAAATCAGGCAATGAAAATCTTTTAGTGGGGATCATGCAGGATGTTACAAAAGAATTTGAACTCATTAAAGAATTGCAGCAAAAAGAAGAGTATAGTAAGAATATAATCAACAACGCTCCCGATGCAGTTATATTAATTAATGAAAAAAGTATTATCACCTTATGGAATCCTAAAGCAGAAGAAATTTTCGGATGGACTACTGAAGAGGTGTTAGGGTTGTCTTTAAGCAATATTATAATTCCAACCCATTATAGAGAGGCTCATATTGAAGGAATGAAACGCTTTTTGAAAACAGGTGAAACAAATATTTTAAATAAAACAATAGAAATTACAGCACTTAATAAGGAAGGTAAAGTGTTTCCCATATCCCTCACTATTTCGCAGGCAACTCAGCATGGAAATAAATTATTTATTGCATTTGTAAAAGACATCACTATTGAAAAGGAAAATAAAGATCAATTAATGGTTAAAACAAAGCAGTTAGAAGAGATAAATGAAGCCTTACTTGAAAATATTCAGTTGGTAATACAACAAGATAAAACCATTGAAACAATTAAAGAATTTAAGTTTCTGGCAGATTCAATTCCCCAGATTGTCTGGACCTCACGTCCTGATGGTTATCTCGACTACTATAATCAACATTGGATAGACTATACGGGCATGTCTATTGAAGAAACCCAGGGCTGGGGATGGGAATCGATACTTCATCCGGACGATTTACAAAACTGTATTGAGGTTTGGACAGAATCGATAACAACCGGAAAGCCCTATGAAGTTGAATATCGGTTTAAAAGAGCTTCTGATGGAATTTACAAGTGGCATCTTGGCAGAGCTCTTCCTATGCGAAATGATCAGGGCGAAATAGTGAAATGGTTTGGATCTTGTACAGATATTGACGTATACAAGCGGGCTTTAGATTTAGAAAATAAGATAGAGCAATTCGAAGATTTTAACAGAATTGTAGCTCACAATTTAAGAGGCCCGGCCGGAAGTATTGATATGATGATAGGAATTCTTGCAGAGTCTGATTCTGAAGCAGAGAGATTAGAAATGATAAGACTGATAAAGAGCACAAGCTCTAGTTTAAATACTACCCTCAATGAGCTGATGCAGGTATTAGAAGTACGGTTTAATAAGAACATGACATATGATACCTGCAACCTACAGGAACTTGTTGATGAAACCGAAAATATGATGAGGGGACAAATGATCTCAAAACAGGCTATCATAAAAACTGCTTTTGAAGTTTCTGATATTGAGTTTCCGCTGATGTATATGAAAAGTATTTTTTACAACATGATCAGCAACTCCTTAAAATATTCCCATACTGATGTTCCGGCATTAATCGAGATCAGCACTAAAAAACACTTCGGAAAAACTGTATTGGAATTTAATGACAATGGCTTGGGTATTGATCTTCAAATGCATGGAAACAACATGTTTAAGCTGAACAAAGTTTTCCATAGCGGATTTGACAGTAAGGGAGTTGGCCTATTTATGACAAAAACTCAGATTGAAACATTTGGTGGAACTATAAGTGCGGAAAGTGAACCGGGTAAGGGTACAAAATTTATTATAACGCTTTAAAATGTCTAAAATATCTTTAGTAAGTATCATAGATGATGATGCGATTTTCCAATTTTTGGCCAACAGACTTCTTCGGTCCACTAATTTGATCGATAAAATTATTCAATTTCCTGATGGAGAAAAAGCTATAAACTATTTCATAGAAAACAAAGACATCGCTGAAAACATACCCGATCTGGTTTTTTTGGATCTGAACATGCCTTATATTGACGGCTGGCAATTTTTAGAGAAATTTATTGCAATTTCTTTCCCTAAAGAATTGATCACTATTTATATCTGTACCTCATCTAACAGTCTATTTGATCAGAAACGGTTTACCGAATATCCGAAATTGAAAGGATATTTGATCAAGCCTATTGATAAGGAGAAATTTTTGGAGGTGGTTCAGAATGAACTCGGCTTATGATTATTAATTCCTGCAATAATCTTCTGATTATCACGGCATAAATTCTCCTGTATCAGACCGATCTATTCCATATTCTCTTGACAAGCTTACTCACTTTCAAGGGGGGTGATAATTTAAAAATCTACAAACTCAGTGTGCCTTTATCGCATATTTGTTAGTTTTGGAAACCTCAATATATCAAGAGCAATATCATCTATGAACCACTGGCTAATAAAATCTGAACCTTTCAAATACTCCTGGGATAAATTCAATAAAGACGGCAAAACCTTCTGGGATGGCGTAAGAAATTACCAGGCAAGGAACAACCTGAGGGAGATGAAGGAAGGGGATTTGGTCTTGTTTTATCATAGTAATGAAGGTAAGGAGGTTGTTGGTATAGCGAAGGTTGTTGGGGAGGCGTATCAGGATCCTACAACTGACGATACGAACTGGGTGGTGGTTGATTTTGCCCCCGTGGAGCCATTGAAAAAGCCAGTTACCCTGGCTCAGATCAAAGCGGACGAGAAGTTAAAGGATATCAATTTAGTAAGACAGGGGCGGTTGTCGGTGGTTTCGATAAGGAGGGAGGAGTTTGATAGGATTGTGGAACTAAGTGAAATGTGAAAGCGACTAAACGCGTTGAGTGCCTTCGGCACTGTTTTTTAACGCAGAGGGCGCGGAGTAGAGTACGCATAGGCTGGGTGGAGATATGTTTATTTCAAACGGTCAATACCCATTTTCCCTCTGCGCTCTCTGCCCGTCCGAACGTCGTTTAGCCGGGCGGGCGCAAAACTCTGCGTTCTCTGCGGTTAAACCTTGTCGGAAATCCGGTCATCCACCAATCTCGCTCACCTGAATTTGCCCGGCGTCTTGTGGAAATCCCTGCCTGCCTGCCGGCAGGTTGATACTAGTTCAATATAACACTTTTCCCTGCTTCATCTCCCGCTGGCAGATCAATTTGAACAGTACTTAGTTTTTTATCTTTATCCCAGACTGACCGCCAGTTAGGGCCTGCAGCGCCAAATTTGGTATTGATGGAGATTTCCAGTGATTTAAATTTATGCGTGGGGTCTGATACCGTAATTTTACGGATTGAATCGCCTTTTAAATGCACCATCACCATACAAGGGCTGTTGGTAGTCAGCGTAATTCTGTCTGTTAATTTGATGAGCCCTGGCTGGTAGAATACTGCCTGGACGATGTTCAAAGCTGTATGCTTAACCGCCTGTAATTCGGGTGTATTGGAGAGTATGACTACCGGCGGTTTTTCCTGATAACGTTGGATAGAAGCGGCGTCCATTCCAGGAACTACAATATACTCATATTCCGCATTTTTGGGTTTAGTACCGTGATTAAGCGATAGACTGAAAAGGTCTTTCTCTATATTATCCGCTGTAGCCCAATTCTGGTTATTGATTTGTTTCCAATTACCGCTAACCATCGTATTATTCAGGCTTACAGCCGTTGCTGATGGGAAAAGCCAGGCCACACTGTCGTGGAGTACCCACGAGACTCCAGTTAATTCATGTTTCCCCTTAACCAGAGTTTGCCTGCCGGACTGTGTTTTAACCACCACTTCATTGCCAAGTAAAGATTGGTTGAGGGTAGTTGCCACCGGAAATTCAGCCATTCCATTGATTCCGGCGCCCAGGCAAACGTATTCATTATCAAAGAAGAACCATGCCTTACGTGCTTTAAGAAGATCGTGTACGCTGCTGAAATCGAATGCTGCTGCACCATGTTTTCCATCAGAAACCCCGCCTGCAAAATCAGTTGTCCCTCTTTTCGCTATATCTTTAGAAGGGGGTAATGACGGTTTCTGAACTACCGTTGTACCGGGTATTTTCTGCCAGTCCCATACCGGGAAAATATCTGCATATTCTTTACCTGTACGGGATAAAAAGTTGGAGCCGTCAGCTACATGGTGCATCTTCAATCCCTCTCCATTGTAAGGTGATTCCATATTATTCTGCCGGGAGGAATACATTCTTACTGAGGCAAAATAGTTTTTGCTCTGATGGGCAAAGTAGGATGAATGCCAGTAATACTTACTCCAGGTAAGTTCATTACTCTTTTCGTTCTTTCTAACTTTTATAAGGTCTTCGAATTCCTTTTTTCTATAGCTGGTAGACAGCAAAAAGTTTTCTGGTATGTCGGTGCTGGCAGGGTGCAATGCATCTTTCCGGCTTAGATCACGGTTCTTAGCCCCGGGATCAGGATATTTTCTAAAACCCATGGCCAGGCTGATTCCATCGAGGTAGTAATCAACAAGTAATTTCACGGCTGCTTCAGGAAGCATGAATTTTGTGCCTGCAGTTTTCACCGTCCAATAGGTAAAAGACCTAACATAATTTGTACCGTAGCTATGTATGGAAGTCACATTATCCGTCCGGTGATGAAAGCCTAGGTCCGGATTAATTCCTCTTGCATTAGTAATTACAACCTGATCCGTCATCACTCTGATCGCATTTTCCAGCATCTTTTCGTCGTTCTTAAAAAGAGCCTGTTTACAAACCATGCCTGCAATGGGTATGAAGTCGCCGCCCGCCCTTGCACCAAGGCCGGTGAAGCTGGCCCGGGAAGCTATTTTTGCGCCTGATATTCTTTGCTGTTCGGTTAGATCGGTGTCTAAAACCAGCAGGGTATTGATCATCCAGTCGGGTGTTCCCATTTCATTCCACCACCAATTCTCGCAAATAAAGTCATGTTTTATCCAGAAGTTGAGTGCAGATGTAACCGTCTTTTTTACCCCAGGATCTTGATATAATACAGTACCTTCCTTTTTATAAGCCCTGCTTAAATCGAGCATATGTTCCAGATGGTCTTTATGCTGAAACCCCGTGCTGGACGTATCCTGGTAGTTGATGCCTGGCCAGCTTCCGTCTGGCTTAATACTGGCAACTAAATCTCTGATTTCATTAACTTCAACAGCAGGCTGCATTAAATCGTTTAGTATCCGTTTTTTTATGAGTGCAAGATCAGCACTTACGTTTTCTGCTATTTGGGCGGTCTTTTCTTTATTTCCAGTTGCCTGCTGTGCAAACACCTGATAACTTGGACCGATAGTCAGCACTGCTGAAAACCATAAGAAGACTAAACCGAATCTGACGAAGCAATCTCTTTTAAAGGTGGGGATTGCCGCGCTGCGCTCGCAATGACAAAGACGGTTCCTGCTCATAAAAGATGTCCTTGCGAGGAGGCACGACGAAGCAATCTCTAAGGTCGGGTTTGTTTTTTCGCAATGACAAAGACGGTTCCTGCTCATAAAGGATGTCCTTGCGAGGAGGCACGACGAAGCAATCTCTAAGGTCGGGTTTGTTTTTT
>NZ_JBBJNI010000119.1:6606-13798 GCF_037719425.1 Daejeonella sp.
CCATACTTCTTCTTTAATGCCGGTTTCGTAAAAAATATTCTTTACCTATGATTAACTTTAAGTTGCAGCGGCTTTTCAAAATCCTTATCCATTTGGTAGGGTAATATCCGCACTTTTCCTTTTTTGTTGCTATAATATAGCACTGATTCTGAAAATGCGTCGGTGTTTCCATCGGCCCAAAAAGCATAAAATTCATTCTGTGCATTTAATGGCCTTCTTACATAAGTATGATTACGGATGCTGTTTTGCGTTACCCGCCTTTTTTTAATCCAGGTTAAGCCTTCGTCTTTGCTTTCCCATAAGGCGATTTCTCCACCAGCGCCATACTTTTGTGGTCCTGGCTCCGTGGGCCCAACAATTTGCCAGGTTTTTTTGTCGATATATAAAGAACCCATATCATAATTATGGGTTGAAGAACTTACTTTATGAAAATTCCACTGCCCGTTTTTCCAGTGAATAATCATCCAGTCACGTGGATCGCTTTTGGGGCCGGGTTCAAAGCCTGTGCTTACTACGGTAAGTATAACCGGATTACCCTGCTCATCAAAATTGAGATCATTCAGGTAAACTAATTTTCTTTCAGACTCATAATCCTTTACCAGTGCTTTACTTTGCTTATTTATTAAGGGCGTTGGCATGATTTCTCCATGTATGTTCTTCCATGTTTTGCCCATATCATCCGTTTGCAGCAGGTAAATATTTGTCCGTTTATTCACATCACCTCCGGGATGATAATTAAAAGCAGTTACCAGTTTTCCATCCTTAATGTTTGATATTTGATAATGGCCGCCCATGCCGGCAAGTTTTTGCTCTGGTTCCCATATATCACCGCCTTTACTAGTGGTCCAGTATAATTCTCTTCCTTTTGTATATTTTGTAAACAAGTAAACAAAGCCTTTATCTTTTACAAACCAGGGTTGCGGATAGGTCATTTCCCCGGTTAAAATTTGCTCGAACTTGTCTATCTGGTAAGGCGTGCTGCTTTTAAAGATTAAGCCCGGTCTTACTGTATTTCTTCCACTTACAAAAACCCATATATAACCCTTGTCATCTATAGATAGCGAAGCATTGTCATGAGGATCATCTGTGTTCTTTTTATCATAGACAATAACAGGCTTGGGCACTATCTTTTTTTTATGATCAAAAAAAGAGATCATTATTAGCAAATGCTTTTCGTCTTGTTGGGTAGTGCCTCCGTAAACAAAAAAAGTTTTATTTACTGGCTTGCTGTAGATGGCTATTGGTGTATGGCTGGAAGTATATGTTCCCAATCCTCCTGAATATTTATCCCCGTAAGCTGAATACTGACCTAAAGTAAACCATATTCCTTTATACCCATTTGCCCTGCTATTCTGGGCAAGAATGTTACTTGTATACAGGATTAAAGAAATAAGAATTAGATAATGCTTGTACACGGTATAAAATCAAACAAGTGTTCCATCTGTATTGAATATCTTACGACGATTCCAGCCAAGGCCTGCCTACCTTCAGGCTGGCTGGAATCTCCTAAAATTTCCCCTAGACGCTTGTCAGCGAAAGCTCAATGTCATTAAGTTAAGCTTATACCACTAACATTAATACGTCATATTTAGGTTCCCGCCTTCGCGGGAATGACAACTTTTTTGGAAAAATAGGAGATTCCAGCCTGCGCTGGAATCGCAACTTGTTATTGTTCCAATAAACAATCTCGCCGAGGTGACGCAAAAACTCAGTAATGAGACAATGAAGATTACTCAGATTCCAGCGAAGGCTGGAATCTCCCCAATACCTCTCTATGTCTTGTCATTCTGGCGAAAGCCAGAACCTCCCGTCCCTTAACTTAATGACATTGAGCGAACGCTGGAATCTCCAGAATGCACAACCATATCTGCAACCGCAGGCAGGCTGAATCTCCCCCAATGTATTATCACATCTGCATCAGCGAATGAAATAATATATAGGTCCTACTTCCCATTCCACATATCCAACGCTGCCGTTTTTTTGATTTTCTTTTTACCATGACTTCCCGGTACAAGGGAAACATCAAAAGCAGTTTTTGAATTTGCGGGCAGTGTTACAGTAAAGCCTACCAGCGTAGTACCGGGGTTGGGAGCGTCGTATGAATTGGGCGGATCTGTTGACCATGTCTGCATCTTGATTTTTCCGGACCCTTTCACCTGAAGCATCAACGTTTTACCATTCTTGCTTAGCTCTGCTTTATGGCTTCCGATAATTTTAACATTTGCCGGAGTGAGCATCGTCCAGCGGATGGTTGTTTCTTTGTTGAGCGACTCAATTTCATCCCGGACCAATACGTAACTTTCATCAACTATGGCAATTCCGCGGACAGCCTTAGCAACCTGACCCTTATATACTTCTGTCATATCGGTAACGGCATTCTTAAACCCGCGGCGTTCTCCCCAGGCAGTAATAGGTGCAAAACCTTTTACATCCTGATGCTGATTATCTATCGTAAGGGTGTTATGAACCAGGTTAGTTAATCGGAAAACTGTCCATCTTTGGGCGTCCTGTGTTCTCCCAAAAAGCTGTATGCCTTTTGATTCCAGCGATTCATAGTCCTGCATTCCAAAATCCATTGCCCATCTTTGTCCGTCGGCTTCCATAATAAATGATCCGATATCCATATGAGCATGATTTACAGAAACAGATCCGCCTTTCAATCCGACGTAAACCGCATTGCTATCTGTCCAGTTGGTACGCATCATTGCTACGGGTACTTTGCCTTTTCCCAACCAGACAGTAGATTCCGGAGGTGTGATTTTATCAATACTTATACCGCCGCTCCACAGCATTATGGCCGGCAGCAGTCTGTCATTAACCAGCGATTCCCGACTGATCTTAGTCAGATAATTTTTCTCCACCCATAGAACGGAAGGATCTTTTATTTTGTTAGCAAACCAGAACATCGCTGGATGAATGCCTCCGTTGGATCCTGCATCCGAGTAGTTGAATGGTTTCGAGGACGGACCGGTCATGTTTTCCATGTAGGAAGCAGTCTTCAAAAATCCTGGCATTTCGCTCAATCCAAAATCCTTTCCAAATAACTTTTCGATGGCGCTAATAAACATCACATTAAAGCTTGTGCCATATCCCCAATAGCCATAACCTTCAGGATAAGCACCATCGGGCGAGTAATCTTTCATAGGCAATACCATGCTTTCGATAGCCCGGTTAATTATTTGCTTCGCAATAACAGGCTCATCTTCATAAATAGCCATGGCGCCATAGGTCATGCCTGCATTGCATACCTGGTTCCAGTTGTGTTCAGCTTTGAGCCAACTATTGTGTTTGGGATTGAAAGAAGGCTCCAATCCTTTTTTCAAAATAGCTTCTCTGACGATATTCCGGGTTGCTTCGGGAAGCTTGGCGTGAAGCCAGTCGTAACCGATAGCTGCAGCCATGGTCATTTCACCAACATCCAAAAAATGAGATGGGTTCCAGTCGCTGAATGCGGAGATAGCAAGAAGTTCTTTTTCTGCACGTTTCAAGTATTCATTCTTTGCTGTGGTACGGTAGGAGTAGGAAAGAAAAAATAAACGACGTAATGCTTCTCTTGACTTTCCTAATAAGCGGCGGCCGGTAAGGATTCTTTCTACCGGGGGGAGACTTACAATCTTATCAGATTCTGCCAGGATTGCCTGATGTACATTGCCCCATGTTTTGTCTTTGGCTATGGTATTTTTAATTACTGCCTCTTCGCCTGCTAACATTAATATTCTGGGATGGCCCGGGAACTTGTATGCCGTACCTATATGATCCGCCTGTGCATAAGTATCATTCAGGTTTAAAAATAGTAGTGTTAGCAGATAAACGAATACGCTTTTTAATTTCATTTTAATAAGGTTTAAATAGTATATCTCAGAATACTTATAACAGCACTACCATTAGCGTTAACAGAATTTATATAGATATATGCCCGGTATTTTCCACCCTGTGTTTCTACCCAGACTCCGGCTTCGGCTCTCAGTCCTATGGCATAATCCGGTGCATCCGATAAATTGATTTCCTGGAAATCTTTGTCGTCTACATAGATTCCAAATTGCAGCTGGGCCAGGTTTCTATCCTGCAGGTTGAATACCTTTCTTAATTTGGACTTTCTGTTTACTCCCGCAGGCAATACTACTCCGGGCAAATAAATAGGATTTGAGCCGGGAGATACTAACGCATGGCTAATAGTTGCAGGCGTTGTGCCGAACAGGTAAACCAGGTCTATTTTCCCGGCAACAGAAGCTGCAGTAGCAGCAGTGTAAACCGCCATATCCTCGACAGAGATGTAAGCACTACTGTTATTTGAGACAGCGATATTACGCTTAATGTCCATTTTAGAGACATTATAAGGTCCTAACTTATAAGAAACCGAACCGCCATCGCTGCTGGTCGCAGAAAAGGTAAACGACACAGATTTGCCCCTTGCTTCTTCAGGAACCACGTAAAAGTACCTCAGGGTAGCGGCATTTGTATCTACCGTAAACGTGACCTTTGTAAAGTTGCCATCTTTCACTGAAGGGCTGCCTACCAGCACGGGTACATCCTGTCCGCTGGAATTGGTATTAAACGACCGGTGTTCCAGGAAAGTACCCGGAGCACCGGCAATAGACGCTTCTACCTTTGCACTAAGTAATTTACCCTTAGCTTTTGGAAGAGCCATGGCATAGGCAAATTCGATAGGCAAACCAATGATATTGGGACCCAGAGTTCTTTTAATACAATCATTGGTTAGCTCCGATACAGGCTCCGGATTTTCATATTCTTTTTCCTGACACGAAGCCAGGCCCAAAATGAGTAGTATGGCTACGAGAGCTGATTTGTTCCTTGAATTGAATATAGATTTCATCATGATTTTGTGCGATTATTATTGGTATTTGATGATGAGCTTATAGGGTTTCCTGATGTTGCGGTTACCCGAGATAACAGTATAGACTTTTGGATTTGACAGATCAGAGAGATCCACCTTGCCTACAATTTTGGGGTCTAATTTACAGTCTGAAGACAAGGTGAACTGCGGATATACGTTCTTTAGATCTGTACCAAAAAGAACTTCCACCTGCACAGTTTGTGCAAGGGTATCAATTACAGGAACTTTCGACCTAACGGTTACGAAATCGCTACCTAATAGTTCAAAATTAACAACAGCACATTCTGTACGAGTCGTAATCAGCAATCCGTCTTCATCCACTGGTATATCTTTCTCACAGGCTGTAATTACCAGGGCAATGAGCAGGAATAGAAATGCTGTCTGAAAATATTTTTTCATCATAATATGTTTAAATGTGTTCAATTAAAATGAATTAAAACCAAGGTTCGTTCTGTGTTAAATTTGGATTACGATCACGCTCTCCGGGCGGGATCCTGAAAATATAATTTTGCTGATAAGTCCGATCAGCTGTGTTCTGGTAAAAGCGTTCCTGGTTGGCTCCCCAGGTATCTTGACGCCACACTCCGGCACTACCGGGGCCGCCCCAAATTTTTTCGATAGCCCTCCAGCGGCGCAGATCAAATCCTCTTTGTCCTTCACCCACCAGTTCAACAATACGCTCCTGCTCAATAGCATCGAAAAAGGCCTGCTTACCGGCAAATTTAGCAGGGCCTAAAGCCGGAAGGTTACCCCGGCGTCTGATGGTGTTAAGCAAAGCAATCGCATCTGCCTGCGGACCGCTAACTTCATTGGTAGCCTCAGCATACATCAGGTAAACATCTGCCAGGCGCATCACCGGAAAGTAGTAATCACCTTCGCTTCTTCCCAGACCTTCATAGTTTCTTACAAATTTACGAAAGATGTATCCGGAGTTAGAACCATCTGTATTGTAACTAATAAATTTTTCCCCGTTAATGGTAACATTTGCTGCCCAGGTCTGATAGATAAAAGGAGAGAAACCGGTAGATTTCAAAGCGGCTAATCCGATGATCATTTCAAAATCCCATAGAATGGTAGATTTCATCCGGTAATCCCTGTTGGCATAGGTATTCGGGTTTACAGCCGAATTAAGCGTAGTTCTTGCCGCGGGATTGGTAGTAGGGTTTAACTGGATCATTTTAGGAGCAAAATCGCCCGTAGTAATTAATTGATACCGGTCTGCCAATTCATAACGCGGGGAAATCCAGCATTGTGAGCCTTCAATGGTACGGCCCGAAAAATCACGCATTAATTCTTCCCCCTGCGAAGGATTTGCAGGTATACCCATGTGCGTAAAAGCCATGATCATTTCAGGGTTGCCATTGGCTTTAGGAGTAAATAATTCGAAATAATTAGGCAGAATATCGGCTTTCCCCAATGGATCAATCTGTCCCGGGTCACCATTTTTATAAAGTGTTAAGCCATACTCGTTTATTACCTTTTTAAAATCCGCAGCAGCTGCTGTAAAAGAAGCAGTTGCTTCTGCACTGTTCTGCTCAAATCCTTTCAGTTCAGGCCAGCCATTTTTCTTCCAACTCCCCCAGAACAGATGTAATTTTCCACGAAATGCGAGTGCGGCGGGTTTGCTTACGCGACCTAATGCGACACCTTTGACGGGTAATTTTTCAAACGCATACGTAAAATCAGCCATAATAGAGTCTCTCACCTGCCCAATGGGAAGGCGGGCAAGGCCTGACACTTCAGAGTTGTCATTAATCACCTTAGAAATATAAGGAACATCCCCCCACATAGAAATCAGGCGGAAGTAAGACATGCCACGTAACAGACGAGCTTCAGCTATAATGCCTTCCAGCTTGGTAAGTGTCGCTCCCTGAGCCGTGGGAATCATTCTTTTGTTAACATTCTCGATAACATAGTTTGTGCGGTTAACAGCCCCATACAGGTAACGGTAGTACTTATCAAAACCACCTCCATATCCCGACGGGCCAAAACTAGCTCCCTGATAGGCATCTCCACGCAATATATTTCCACTGGTACCGCTGGTGCCCCGAACCCGGGTGTATTCTCCATTCCCGTCAAAATAATAATCACGATCAAAAACAGCCCGGGTTGCCGCATAAGCACCCATCAAAGCAATAGTAGCATCCTCTTCTGTTTTCCAGAAAGCTTCCGTAGCCAGATCGGTAGTCGGCTCCTGCTCAAGAAGATCCTTCTTGCAGGAGCTTTGGAATATCATCAATCCGATGATAAGGCTTATGAATAAAATTTTTGTATTAAGTTTCATTTCAATTATATTTTTTGGCTGAGTACATGAATTTGAACAGCTGTTAAAACGTA
>NZ_JBBJNI010000005.1:0-58757 GCF_037719425.1 Daejeonella sp.
TAGAGGAAAAGAATGTTTGTGCTCAATACGCGGAATTCCTTTACAAGAAGCGCCAGCGTCGCGGAATAACACTTTCTGAGGCTAGAAAGCTTATGCGCGACCGTAATTACTACGGTGCAACCATGGTTCAATTCGGCCAGGCTGATGCGTTGATTTCTGGCCTCACGAAAGATTACGCAACGACTATTAAACCTGCATTGCAGGTTATTGGAATTGAAGAAGGAGTTAACCGCGTTGCCGGGATGTATATGATGCTAACTAAGAAGGGCCCGGTATTTTTTGGAGATACAACCGTCAACAAAAATCCCACTCTTGAAGAGCTTGTTGATATCACGGTTTTAATGGACAAATCGGTGAAGAAATTTAATATCCCGCCGAGGATAGCTATGCTGGCCTACTCTAACTTTGGATCAAACGATGGTACTGTGCCTGAGAAAGTGCGCCAGGCTGTGAAAATATTGCATCAAAAGTATCCTCACATCGTTGTTGACGGCGAAATGCAGGCGAATTTTGCAATGAACCCTGACCTGTTAAAGGATAATTATCCGTTCAGCACATTAATTGGAGCTCCGGCAAACGTATTGATGTTTCCAAACCTCGAATCGGGAAATATTGCGTATAAATTGTTACAGGAGTTAGGTGGTGCCGAAGCTGTAGGCCCTATCCTTCTGGGACTTAAGAAGCCGGTTCACGTATTGCAGTTGGATAGCTCAGTTAGAGAGATCGTTAATATGGTGACTATAGCGGTTGTTGATGCTCAGACCAAGGAGGAGCAGGAAGCTTCTTCACGCAAAAAGGGTATTTTCAGTCGTGTTACTAAGGCTCAAAACTAAAAGGGATGTACGCTTATATTGATGGAAAACTTGTTTTTAAGTGTCCTACGTATGTAGTAATAGACGCAGGCGGAGTTGGATACCATATTAATATCTCGCTTAATACCTATGCTGCTTTAAACGACGCAGAAAGGTGTAAGCTTTTCACCTGGCTTCATGTTAAAGAGGATGGCCATACCTTATATGGATTCTTTGATGAGGGGGAAAGACGGCTCTTTCTCCATCTGATTTCGGTATCGGGAATAGGCCCTAATACCGGAAGAATGATATTATCGTCAATTACACCTGCGGAAATACAAACCGCGATAGTAAAGGGTGATGTTCCATTGATCCAGAGAATTAAGGGGATTGGACCGAAGTCGGCGCAACGAATGATATTAGAATTACAAGACAAATTAAAGAAAGAAGGACCGGATTCATTGATTTCAATGCCGCATAATGATACAGCTAAGGATGAGGCTCTATCGGCTTTGGTGATGCTTGGCTTTACTAAAAATATTGCTGAAAAAGCTCTGGATGCGGCAGTAAAATCAGAAGGTGAAAATTTAACAGTTGAGGGCTTAATAAAAATCGCTCTTAAGAGCTTATAACTACTAACAATACTAAGGAAATTGAAAAGTGCTGCGTCGTTTTATTTGACTGGAGTTTGCTTCCTCTTCTTTGCACTAATCGGCAGGCAGGCTATTGCACAAAACACGCCCGCAGTAAAGGATACTTCCCGGCTTACTTATCCATTTGAAGATTCGAAATATATCCAGCTCAAACGGCCAGCTGGAATAACTCTTCCAAATCCTTCAAATATTCAGAGAAGTGTCGAATTCGACCCGGTTTCAAAGCGCTATATAATCCGGGAGAAAATTGGTGAACGCTTTTACCGTTCTCCGCAATATTTAAGTATTGAGGAGTATCAGAAATATGAGAATGAGCTCATTAAGAAAAACTACTGGAGAGAACTTGCTGACCTTCCCTTGACCGAAGCAAGGGAACCCGGTTTTATCCCGCCTGTTAAGATCAATAGTAAATCTTTTGAGAAGATTTTTGGCGGCTCGACAATCGATATCCGGCCACAGGGCTCAGCCGATCTGACCTTTTCCGGAAGAATTAACAGGAATGAGAATCCATTGTTTAATGAGCGACAAAGGACTCAGGGAAATTTTGATTTTGATCAGCGAATACAAATGAATGTTGTCGGTCAGATCGGGGAAAAGCTGAGGATAACCACCAACTATAATACAGAAGCCCAATTTGATTTTGAAAATCAGGTTAAACTGGACTACACAGGGAAAGACGACGAGATCATCAGGAAGATCGAAGCAGGAAATGTAAGCCTTCCTCTAAGCACATCACTGATATCAGGGAGCCAGGCCTTATTTGGACTAAAAACTCAGCTTCAGTTTGGGCGTCTGAACGTTACCACTGTATTCTCTCAGCAGAAATCGCAGCAGCGGGAAATAACCATTACAAACGGCTCGCAGCAAAACGAGTTCAGTATTTCGGGAGATAACTACGAAGCAAACCGGCACTTTTTTCTGGCTCAATATTTCAGAAATAATTACAACAGGGCCCTGGAAAATATTCCGATCATCAGTTCGAATATTAATATCACCAAGATTGAGGTTTGGATTACAAATCGGGCAAATTCTACAGTAAACTCAAGGGACGTTCTTGGCTTAATTGATCTTGGGGAAAATAAGGTTTACAATTCTGCCCAGGTTAGAGGAGGAGCGGGCTTTTCATCTCTGCCAGCTGGCTTTACAGGACCTGGTTTCACTAAACAATCAAATAATCTCCTTCAGATATTGCCGCCAGGGGTACGACAAACCAACAGCAATGATGCCAGCGCTTTTTTTCAGGCAAATGGCGCTACTGATAACTTCGCAAAGCTAACATTTGCGCGAAACCTTACCGATAAGGAATTTACATTAAATCCGAGGCTCGGGTACATCTCACTAAATACGGCACTCAATGCAGACGAAGTTCTCGCTGTGGCTTTTCGTTATACAGTGAATGGAGAAGAATATCAGGTTGGGGAATTTTCTACTGACATCTCGGTTGATAACACGACTCCGCAGGTCTTATTCGTCAAGCTTTTAAAGAATGAAACCCTGAAAACGAGCTTGCCGACCTGGGATCTGATGATGAAAAACATCTACTCGTTGGGCGCCTACGCTGTAAGTCGTACAGATTTTAGGTTGAATATATTCAGATTGGGAGAAGATACCGGTATTGAAACTCCTCAGATCCTTGAAGGTCAAAATACCAGCGGTAAGCTTTGGCTGCAGTTAACCAATCTTGATAATTTGAATCAACAGAATGATAGAAAGCGGGATGGATTTTTTGATTTTGTGGAAGGGATAACAATTGACCCGCAGAATGGGCGTATAACTTTTCCGCTTATCGAACCATTTGGTTCAGATCTGGCAAGGCGTTTTAATCCAGTTTCAGAACGGAATCTGATCGACAAATACGTCTATCAGCCATTATATGATTCGACAAAGGTGCTGGCTCAGCAGTTATTTCCAAGGTTAAACAGGTATCAGATCCGGGGTACGTATCAATCGCAGGCAAGTTCTGAGTTTCAGCTCAATGCGATAAATGTTCCCCAGGGATCAGTACAGGTTACTGCCGGCACCTTGCCATTACAGGAAGGCGTTGACTTTACGGTAGATTACAATGGTGGGACGGTGCGTATCCTGAATCAGGCCCTGTTGAATTCTGGTCAGCCGATCCGTATCAAACTTGAGAACAATGAACTCTTTGGCCTGCAACAGCGATCGTTAACCGGTTCCAGGTTTGATTACCGGGTCAACAACAAACTTAACTTGGGCGGTACATTTATGAACCTGACTGAAAAGCCCCTGACTGAAAAAGTCAATATTGGCGAGGAATCTATTTCAAATACAATCTGGGGCTTCGATGCTAATTACAGCTCTCCTTCAAGGTGGCTTACCAGGATGGTAGACAAGATCCCCTTTATAAATACAAAAGAGCCTTCTACCTTAACATTCAATGGTGAATATGCAAATCTTATACCCGGGCATCCCAGAGCATTAAACTTTGCCGGAAGCAAGAACGGAGCCAGTTATCTCGATGATTTTGAAGCAAGCAGATCGCTTATTGATATTAAGAGTGCTATAGCCTGGCAAATCTCAGGTACTCCTCAGCTTTTCCCCGAATCCCGTTTAAACAATGATCTGTCCTATGGGTATAACCGTGCAAGGCTTGCTTTCTATAATATTGATCCGATATTCTTTGTAAGCGGTAACTCACTAACTCCCGATAATATCCGGAAAGACAAAAACGAGCTTTCCAATCATTATGTGCGTCAGGTTTTTGAGAGGGAAGTTTTTCCATTCAAAGAATCGTCGACCGGGCAGGCGATAATACTGCCTACTTTTGATCTTGCTTTTTACCCGCGTCAAAGAGGGCCTTATAATTTTACACCTACAGGCTTGAATCCGGACGGTACATTCACCAATCCAAGAAATCGCTGGGGAGGTATTTTCAGAAAGTTAGAAACCAATGATTTTGAAGCGCTCAACATTGAATTTATTGAGATGTGGATGCTCGATCCCTTTATTTATAAACCAAACAGCGCGGGGGGCGATGTGTACTTCAATCTTGGTAACATAACAGAAGATATCCTGAAGGATGGCAGGAAAAGTCTTGAAAACGGCTTGCCTGTAGATGGAAATGTTGCTAAAACAGATGCAACGCAATGGGGACGCGTTCCAAAGTTGCAGCCGGTTATCCAGGCCTTTGACAATAATTCGGGAGCTCGTGCTTTTCAGGATGTCGGCATTGACGGGTTAGCCAATACAGATGAGGTACAGCAATTTGCGCCTTTCCTAACGCTGGCGAAGGCGGCCATCAGTTCTCCGGCAGCCCGTAATTCACTCGATGAAGATCCGTCATCAGATGATTACCAATATTACCGCGGCTCCAATCTGGACCAACAAAATGCCGGAATATTGAAGCGCTATGAAAAGTATAATAACCCGGAGGGAAATTCAAAAACACCTGATCAATCATTAGCTCAAACGGGTATCGAAAACACTGCTGCAACGTCTCTGCCGGATGGCGAAGACATAAACAGGGACAATAATTCCACGCAGGCAGATGAATATTATCAATATAAAGTGTCTATCCGTCGGGCAGATCTTAACGTTGGATCTAATTATATCACTGATATCGTTAATGCTACGGTGAAATTAGCGAACGGTAAAACAGAAACCGTACGCTGGATCCAATTTAAGATCCCGGTAACAGATTATATTCAGAAGGTCGGAAACATTGAGGATTTCAAGTCGATTCGATTTATCAGGATGTTTATGACCGATTTCGCAGATACGGCTGTGCTGCGCCTTGCGAAGCTCCAGTTGGTCAGGGGCGAGTGGAGACGTTATAACTCGGAAAACAATCCGACAAAGGTGCTTGCGGATCCGTCGCTGCTAAGCCCGGGTCTTGATAATTCATCTATTGATGTAACTGCAGTTAATATCGAGGAGAATGGGAAGCGTAGCCCTATTCCATATGTATTACCCCCGGGTATAAAGCGCGAACAGGACATCACAAATTTCCGGGGTCAATCGCAGCAGAATGAGCAGTCATTGGCGTTGACGGTGAGAAACCTGCGGGACGGTTATGGACGCGCTGCCTTCAGAACTACCTTCAACGATTTCCGTTCGTACAAGAGATTGGAGATGTTTATCCACGCCGAATCAGACCCGGCGCGAGATCCGGCAAGAGACAATGATCTGCGGGCATTTTTAAGGGTAGGTACAGATAATCAGGACAACTATTACGACTATGATATTCCACTTAAGATCACTCCGGCTGGATCCAGTGACCCGGCAACAATATGGCCTGAACAGAATAAAATCGATGTCCAGCTGAGTTTGTTTCAGGCGGCTAAAACCGCACGGAATAAGGCAATATTTAACGGACAACCCTGGCCTATCAACCGCCCCTTTATTTATCAGGACGGAGTTAATACCATTATCGTAAAAGGTCAGCCCGACCTGAGTAAGGTTAAAGTCTATATGCTGGGCGTAAGGAACCCTCTTCGAAATCCGGCGAGTCCGGGGGGAGACGACGGCCTTGATAAAGCCGCACAAATATGGTTTAATGAGCTCCGGTTAACTGATTTCGATGAACGCGGTGGCTGGGCTGCAACAGCTCGCTTGAATGCTAAGCTGGCTGACTTCGCGGATATTACAATATCCGGAAGTAAGAGTACCATCGGATTTGGTTCAATCGACAAGAGGGTAAGCGAACGCAATCGTGAAGATGATGTCTTGTTAGATGTATCGGGAAGTATGGAACTTGGTAAGTTCTTCCCGGAACGTACAGGTATTAAGGTGCCGATGTACATCAATTTTTCATCGCAGGTAGGAAGCCCGCAATACGATCCGCGGAATCAGGATACTGAGTTTAAGCAGGTGCTGGAGAATTCACCAAGGAGCATGAGGGATTCCTTGCGGTTTATTACTGAAGATTATAGCTCTCGTAAGAGTATCAATTTTACCAATGTTCGCAAGATCAAGACTAATCCTCAAAGCAAAGTTCATTTGTGGGACATCGAGAACCTGAGCGCTACTTACGCATTTAACGCTTTCAATCACCGTGACTATATTAACGAAAGCACGATCCAAAAAACCTATCGTGCGGGCCTTCAATATAATTACGCGAAACAGGCAAAATCAATCACACCTTTTGAAAAGCTGATCAAGTCAAAAAGCCTTGCGTTGATCCGCGATTTTAACTTCAGCTTACTGCCTTCGGTTCTTAACTTTAATATTAGTGTTGACAGGCTATATTCAGAAAATACTTTACGGGACAATGACCCTAATAACTTTTTACCGATCAACACCAACTTTAACAAGAATTTTCAAATGTCGCGCCTTTACGGCATAAGCTGGAATTTAACCCGTTCTATGCAGTTGGATTTTAACGCTACAAATTTCTCCATTATCGACGAACCAGACGGACGTATTAATGGTTTGAAAAGGGACACATTATTGCAAAACCTAAAAAAACTAGGCCGTACAACAGATTATAATCATAGTCTTAACCTTACATATAACCTTCCTATAAGTAAGATACCAGGCCTTGATTGGATTAATGTTGCAACAGCTTATCAAGCAGGCTTTAACTGGCAAACCGAACCTCTGATTACACTTAGAGATCCGCTAATTGAGGTTGGAAATACAATTCAGAACGCCCGGACTATTAAAGTGAACCCTGGCCTGAATCTCATGCAATTGTATAATAAGTTTGGCTTTATACGTTCGGCATCGCAGGCAGAAAGCGGTGCAGGGAAATTTTTCGTTAATTTATTAACCAGCGTGAAGACTGTAAATGGAACATATTCAAGAAGCCAGGGTACTTTTCTACCAGGTTATTTACCTTCAACAGATTTCATCGGACAGGATTTAGATGCAAGCGCCCCCGGTTATGATTTTCTGCTGGGAAGCCAGCATGACATTCGCGGGCGCGCGATTGCAAATGGCTGGATCACGCGCGATTCACTGCTGAATCAGTTATATATCACAACAAAACGCGAGGATATGAACTTCAGGGCACGGATTGAACCATTCCGGGATATGATTATTGACCTTAGCGCCATTAAAGGGCAGAACTTTAACTATTCAACTAACTTTAAATTCCTCCCCTCATCCAATAATTTTGAGAATCTTAGCCCGGTTACTACAGGAGATTATACGATTTCCTTTTTTACCCTAAGAACCGCATTTAGTAAAGAAAATAAGAATAATAATTCATCACGGCTTTTCCGTCAACTTGAAGAGAACCGGGCAATTATATCCAGGAGACTGGGTGAGAATAATCCAAACTCTGCAGGAGCACGCGGAGGTTTCGCAGATGGTTATAACAAAGGATCCCAGGATGTTTTGATTGCTTCTTTTTTAGCTGCTTATACCGGGAAAGATGCAAATAAAGTTTCGCTCAATCGTTTCCCAAAAATACCTGTACCGAATTGGAACATAACTTACAATGGATTGAGCAAGTTTAGTTTCTTCAACGATATATTTACGTCTTTCGATCTAAGACACGGTTATCGGTCCGCTTATACAGTAAACGGCTTTAATTCACTTGTGCGTTACCAGGAAAACAATGGAGCTGTAAGCGTGCGCGACGCTAATGGTAATTTCCTTCCCTTTTATCAGTTCTCTCAGGTTACATTATTCGAGCAATTCCAGCCTTTGATTGGGGTTGATGTCAGGCTGAAGAATAACATGACCTTAACGATGGAATATCGTAAATCACGCGCTTTAAGTTTCAGCCTTTCGAATAGTCAGATGGCGCAGCAAAAGGAAGATAATGCTGTGTTTGGGTGGGGATATCGCACAACTAAGTTCAGGTTTCCATTTGGGTTATTCAAAGGACTTAAATTGGACAACGACATGACGTTCAAGCTTGACTTCGCATTGAGCGACAGAAAACTCGTGATCTACAGAGCTGATGTTGTTGATGCGGAAGTTTCGTCGGGTGATCAGAGAATTACCATCCGGCCAAATGTTGACTACGTCCTTGACCAGCGTTTTACCATCCGAATGTTTTACGATGGAAATATCACCAAGCCATATACTTCTCAAACATTTAATACCTCGTTTAGCAATTTTGGGGTGAATTTGAGGTTTACGTTGTAAGAATCAAGAGCCAAGAATCAAGACAGGATCGTCGACTAATTTTAATACTGGTTTTATTTGTGTATGTCATTGGATAAGGTACCTGATCAATGTAATTGCCGTATAAGTCTTTAATCTTGGTTCTTGGTTCTTTGTTCTCTTTAGAGTATTTTTGACCTATAAAAACTATACAAAATGAATTTTCCTGAAGAATTAAAATATACAAATGATCACGAATGGGTGCGAGTTGAAGGTAATGTGGCCTGCGTTGGAATTACTGATTTCGCTCAGCATGAACTTGGAGACATAGTTTATATAGAAATTGACACACTTGGTAAGGAAGTTACAAAGGAAGATCAGTTTGGCACCGTGGAAGCAGTAAAGACAGTTTCTGACCTGCTTATGCCCGTTACAGGAACAGTGAAAGAATTAAATAAAAAACTGGATACTAATCCTGAGCTGGTTAATACTGACCCTTACGGAGATGGCTGGATGGTTAAAATTGAGCTTTCTGATCCGGCACAAGTTGATAGTCTTTTATCTGCCTCAGATTACAAATCATTGGTTGGGGTATAAATGTTAAAGACCATCCGGCATCAGTATTTGGCCATTCTTTGGGCTGTGTTTACCCTGATTATGTGCGAGATGCCTATGTCGGATACAAGCAGCGACCTGGGATTTACATTTTTTGAAGGATTCGACAAGCTCGCGCATACAGGCTTCTTTTTCGTACTTACAGTATTGCTATTTTACGGAAAGATTAAGGAGCAGAGCAGTTACTCCTACAGAGCCTTGACAATATTGAAAATTCTATTGATAACAACTGCTTTAGGGGTATTAATAGAAGTTTTACAGATGCAGATCTTCACCTATCGTTCAGCCGAATGGTGGGATATATTTGCAGATTTGACCGGTGTTGGCATGGGGATTTTTAGTTATATTTTTTTACATAGAGTCAGATTCAATGAAAAACTTATATAAAATTGGCTGCCTTTTGATTGTACTTAGCTTAGGTTCTTGCAGCATCTTTAAAAAGGGCTGTAACTGTCCTGAAATTAGCAAGTATCAATCTGAGATTAGATTCTAGAACCAAGAGCCAGGAACCAAGACGGCTTAGAGTATTAAAGGTCATCTCTTTCGGTAACATTTATCTTGCATCTTGATTCTTGGTTCCTGACTCAATAAATGATCAGTCATACTATTTGGAATTAATTCAAATAAGCTTTATTTTTGTATATAATTCACAGTTATGAAGCTTTCGCAATTAGAGCCAGGTCAATCAGGGATAATTAAGGAATTTACTGATCTTGAAATGTCCATAAAACTGATGGAAATGGGATGTTTGCCGGGTGAATCAATTGTTGTAGAACGTGTAGCTCCGCTTGGCGATCCCATGGCGATAACAGTCGCAGGCTATTCACTCAGCCTGAGGAAGCATGAAGCTTCAACCATCATAATGCAATAATAAGTGAGTCAGGAGTTAAAAGTTGCATTGGTTGGAAATCCCAACTCAGGAAAATCTACGCTTTTTAATGTTCTTACCGGATTAAGCCAAAAGATTGGCAATTTCCCCGGAGTCACCGTGGAAAAAAAAGAAGGTTTTACAAAGCTTCCTGATAATCGTGTAGCTCGTATAATTGACCTGCCCGGCACCTATAGCTTCTATCCTAAAAGCAGGGACGAGCGGATCGTAATGGACGCGCTTGCCGACAAAACCAGTCCTGTACATCCGGATCTCATTGTATTTGTAGCGGACGCATCTAATCTTAAAAGAAATTTACTTCTGTTTTCGCAAGTAGCAGATCTGCGGATCCCCATTATCATAGCGTTAAACATGATGGATCTGGCCACCGAGGCTGGAATTGAAATAGCTGTAGATGAACTTGCCTTAAAACTTGGTGTTCAAATAGTGTCTATTTCCGCAAGGAAGGCTGAGGGAATTGATCAGTTAAAGATTGCCATCAGCCATAGCAGCTCGATTCCTACACAATTCAGCTCAATTGATGTTCCGGCGCTTGCACCGGACCTGATTCATGCAATGAGGCGGGATCTCAATATCCGGTATCCGTACGTGGCTCTTCAACTGGCACATCAGCATGAGCAGCTTTCATTCTTATCGGATGAACAAAATAACCGGATAGAGGAGATAAAAAGTGAATTCGATTTTCATTCACAGCAATCCCAGGCAACTGAAACTATAGGGAGGTACAATTTTATTAATGACGTCCTTTTTGATACAGTTAAATTAAACAATGACCCCGGAAAGGAGACGATGAGTAATAGAATAGATAATATTCTTACCCACCGGGTCTTTGGTTTTGTGATATTCTTTGCGATTCTTTTCCTGATCTTTCAATCGATCTTCGCCTGGTCCGAATACCCCATGTCACTTATAGAAGGGCTATTTATATGGATGACAAATATAGGCCACCAGTATCTGCCGGGCGGGGTCTTTGCTGATCTAATGATCGATGGGGTGTTGGCTGGGCTGAGCGGCGTCCTGATCTTTATACCTCAAATAGCTATTTTATTTGCTTTTATATCCATTTTGGAAGATACCGGATATATGGCGAGGGTTACGTTCATGATGGATAAGATCATGCGAAAAGTAGGCCTCAGCGGAAAGTCAATAGTGCCAATGATCGGTGGTTTTGCATGTGCAGTTCCATCAATTATGAGCACACGTAATATTGAGAACTGGAAGGACAGAATGATCACCATTATGGTGACGCCTCTCATAGCTTGTTCCGCGCGTTTGCCAGTTTATACTCTCCTGATATCGATGGTAGTCCCGGATGAGAAGGTGTGGGGCTTTATTAATATGCAGGGAATAGCTTTAATGGCTTTATATATATTGAGCATTGTTAGCGCAATTATTGTTGCCTGGGCCATGAAAGTGATCATCAAATCGCGTGAGCGCGGCTATTTCATAATGGAACTTCCTGTCTACAGGATGCCCAGGTGGAACAATGTTTTGATGACCATGTATAAAAGCGTAAAAACGTTTGTTTTTGAAGCTGGAAAGATCATCATCGCGGTTTCTATAGTTTTGTGGGTGCTGTCTTCATACGGTCCTTCGGGACGATTCGATACTATCGATGAAAAATACCGGTCTGTATCAATTAATCAGCAATATCCATCCGAAGAAATCGATCGAATGATATCTTCGGAGAAGCTTGAAAATTCTTATGCGGGTATTCTTGGTAAGAGTATTGAGCCAGTGATTAAGCCACTCGGTTTTGATTGGAAAATAGGCATCGCACTTATAACGTCTTTTGCCGCCCGTGAAGTTTTTGTGGGCACAATGGCAACGATTTACAGCGTTGAGGCCGATGATTCAAATTTGGCTTCCGTTCGCGATAAAATGTTATCCGCAGAAAATCCTGAAACCGGGCTGCCCGTCTTTACAGTTGCAGTTGCTTTCTCGTTGATGGTTTTCTATGCTTTTGCTATGCAGTGTATAAGTACGATAGCAATTGTGTATCGGGAAACCAATAGCTGGACATGGCCGGCGATACAATTTGCTTACATGACCACTCTCGCTTATATTGCAAGCTTCATCGTGTACCAGTTATTAAAGTAACCCTTGGATAAAGTCAACGTACTGAGCAATTATCTTCCGGCAGGAGCTGCACCTGTGATAGCCCGATGGATAGATTATTTTAAGTGTGAATTTAAGATTTCCAGGGGGAGGAGTACTAAATATGGAGATTACAGACATCCGTACAAGGATGAGGGCCACAGGATCTCTGTTAATTATAATCTCAATCCTTACGCATTCTTAATTACCACGGTACATGAATTCGCTCATTTGCTCACGTGGAATGAGCATAAGCGCAAGGCCAAACCTCATGGACTTGAATGGAAGAAAAATTTCAAGCGAATGATGAAGCCTTTCTTTGAGCAAACTATATTTCCGCCGGATGTTAAGCAAGCTATAGTAAGCTATCTTGAAAATCCCTCTGCTTCGAGCTGTACAGATCTGAATTTATTCAGGGTTCTCAATCGTTATGATAAAAAGGCGGAGGGTATCGTACATGTAGAGAGGCTCCCCATAAACAGCCTGTTTGCTATAAAGAATAATCGAATTTTCAAGAAAGGGGAGCTGGTTAGAAAAAGGTACAGGTGTGTTGAAGTAAAGACGGGTGCTGTTTACCTGTTCAATCCGCTTTCGGAAGTAACCCAGGTGAGGTAAATTGAAACGCGGAGGCTGCAAAGTACATCGTAAAGGGCGCAAAGAGACGAATGATATTCGCTAAGGAAAAGGATTAAAAGTCGTTCATCTTTGCGCCCTTTGCGAAAACCTCAGCGTCCTCTGCGTTAAAAAAAAATGCCCCCTTGTCGGGTCTTCCCAGCTTTAATAATTCAAAAGCCCGCTTATCTGTTCATGAAGCCTTGCCTTCGCCAGGAAATTATCCTCCAGCGCCTTATTCATCGGTATGGCCGTATCCAGGCTGGCACAGCGTTTAACGGGAGCGTCCAAAAACTCAAAGCAGTGTTCTGCGATGTGTGCACTGATCTCTCCTCCAAAACCACCAGTCAGCGTATCTTCATGAAGAATTAAAACCCGGCCGGTCTTCTTGACGGAGCTTTCTACTGATTCCTTGTCCCACGGCTGTAAGCTTCGAAGATCAATAAGGTCTGCGGATATTTCCGGATGCTCATTTAAATATTCAATTGCCCAGTGCACACCCAAGCCATAGGTGATGAGACTAATTTGTTCCCCTTGCCTTAAAACCTTTGCCTTACCTATTTTGATAGTGAAATAGTCGTCGTAAACCGGTTCGGATATTGCCCGATAAAGATATTTATGTTCGAAGAACAGGACCGGGTTTGGATCGTCTATAGCTGCTGTCAATAACCCCTTAGCATCAGAAGGAAAAGCAGGATATACAACTTTCAGCCCCGGAGTTTTTGTAAACCAGGCCTCGTTACTTTGAGAATGGAAAGGCCCGGCTCCTGTCCCTGCCCCTGTAGGCATCCGAATTACAACATCTGCTTTTTCAGACCACCTGTAATGAGTTTTGGCAAGATTGTTTATGATCTGGTTGAAGCCGCACGTAACAAAATCAGCAAATTGCATTTCCATCACGGCTTTATATCCGTTTATCGAGAGGCCAAGAGCAGCCCCTACAATTGCTGATTCACAGATCGGCGTATTACGGACGCGCCCTTTTCCAAACTCTTCTACAAATCCCTGGGTGATTTTAAAAGCTCCTCCGTATTCAGCGATATCCTGCCCCATAATAACAAGCTCAGGGAATTTTTGCATGGACTGCCTCAATCCATCACTTATAGCATCAATATACCTCTTATCAGTTTGGGAAGATATATTCGCAGGCTCTACTGGAGCAGCTGAATAAGGCGCATACATGTCCTCTATTTCTGTGTCCGTATCAGCTACAATTTCATCTTCAGCAAAAGCCAATTCAATTTCGGCATCAATTTCAAGCTTAAGATCTGCCCGGATGTCACTTACCAGCTGGTCATCAATTATCAGTTCGCTTAGGAGATATTCTTGAAAATTTTTCACCGGATCTTTCTTTTCCCATTCTGTGAAAAGTTCCTGCGGGATATACTTTGTACCTGATGCTTCCTCATGTCCCCGCATTCTGAATGTCATACATTCGACAAGCACCGGGCGTGGTTTTTGCCGGATGTTTATGGCAATATCATTAATGGTGTGATATACTTCAAGGATATTATTTCCGTCAATGCGATACCCCTCCATCCCATATCCAATTGCCTTGTCCACAAGATCTTTACAGCGATATTGTTCGTTGGTGGGGGTAGAAAGACCGTAAGCATTATTTTCGATAATAAATATTACAGGAAGATCCCACACGGCAGCTACGTTTAATGCCTCGTGAAAGTCTCCTTCGCTGGTAGCCCCTTCGCCAGTAAAAACAAGTGTTGCATTTTTCTCATTTTTAAGTATGTCCGCCAAAGCGATACCATCGGCCAGGGCAAGCTGGGGACCTAAATGAGAGATCATTCCTACAATTTTAAACCTCTTGGTACCGAAATGAAAAGACCGGTCACGGCCCTTTGTGAAGCCCGAACTTTTGCCCTGCCATTGGGCCATTAATCTGGATAACGGAATATCGCGGGTAGTAAACACACCGAGATTACGGTGCATCGGGAGGATATATTCCTCAGAACGCATGGCGAGGGTAGTTCCAACAGCTATTGCCTCCTGACCAATCCCCGAAAACCATTTACCGATTCTCCCCTGCCTCAACAGGATCAGCATTTTCTCCTCGATCATTCTGGGTTTGAGGAGTTGCTTATAAAATTTTATCAGAACTTTATCGCTGAGATCTTTAGGGTCGAAGTTCATTAAGGCTATGGGCTTTGGGCTATGAGTTAATTTATTGTATCTGACGAGATATTTTTTAATTACTAATCACAGATTACCTGTTTTCCCGTTTGTCAGTCCATTGTTTGCTGAACGATTCCTTTGCGACAGCCGGCAGATCTCTGTGTTTTCCCCAGCTCTTTTTGAAAAACATCTTCAATAGAGTGTTTTTCCAGCCACCGCCAAACATGTCCATCATTTTCCTCTTCATCATGCCCATTTTCCATCCCTTCCACCCTATACTTTCGGATCCAGGGTTTAAACCCGATTTTACAGAATCCCTGCGATTTAATAAAAGCATCTTATGAATATCAATTTTCACCGGACAGACTTCTGTGCACTTTCCGCACAAACTCGAGGCATAACTGAGGTGTTTAAACTCTTTCATGCCCGCCATATGTGGGGTGATAATTGAGCCTATTGGCCCACTGTAGGTAGTTTCGTAAGTGTGGCCGCCTATATTTTTATAAACCGGACATGCGTTTAAACATGCTCCGCAGCGTATACAGTACAAGCCTTGACGCTGATCTTTTTCAGCAAGCAGGTTCGTCCGGCCGTTGTCTAGTAGAATGACATACATTTCTTCGGGGCCGTCAGTTTCAGTTGGCTGTTTCGGCCCGCTAAGAATAGTATTATATACTGTAAGGTTTTGTCCTGTGCCGTGAGTCGAGAGAATTGGCCAAAAAAGGTCCAGGTCAGCCATCGATGGGATGATCTTTTCAATCCCTACAATAGCGATATGAATCTTTGGGAAGGTAGTTGTGAGCCGTGCATTGCCTTCATTCTCAGTTAAGGCTACGCTTCCGGTATCTGAGATCAGAAAATTCCCGCCTGTAATTCCTACATCCGCTGAGGTATATTTTTCCCTAAGTAATTCCCGCGCTTTTTGCGTTAGTTGCTCCGGGGTTGCATCAACAGGAGTTCCGAACTTTTCATTAAAAAGCTTCGCGATATCTTCTTTGCTGAGGTGCATCGCCGGGGTAACAATGTGGTAAGGCCTTTGGCCCAGCAATTGAACGATGTATTCCCCAAGGTCGCTTTCAACTGTATCTACACCATTGTGCTCCAGAAATTCATTTAAAAGAATCTCTTCAGTAACCATCGACTTAGATTTTATGACGGTTTTGGCATTCGCTTTTTTGAGAATATTGAGAACCTCTTTATTTGCCTCCGCAGCATCATTTGCCCAGATAACCTTTCCTCCTCTGCGTTGAAAATTGGTCTCAAACTCGGGTAAGAGCTTGTCCAGATTCTCCATTACCTTCCACTTAATAGTATGGGCTTTACGCTTTGAGTTTTCAAGATCAGCAAATCGTGAAAGGCCTCTTAATACAGCTGTATCATACTTGCCGATATTATTATTAATGATACGCCTGTGATCCAGATCAAAGGCTTTATTCTCAGATGTGGAAATGAATTCAGATGCCAATGTACTCATGTTACGAATTTAAGTATTTTGGACCTTAACGGTGTTATAGTTTCAATTTCATTGATGACTTTCTATTCAAAGCGATACATCCATAGCTTTTTTTGAAAATTAATGTAACTCTTTATTGGATTCTATCGTCTATCAAGTATTAATTACCAAATACTTTTTTTTATGAAACCTTTAATTACACTTATTTTACCCGCTGTCTTAATTATAGCATCTTGTAATTCTAACGTCTACAAAGACAAGGCATTCTTTTCTAAAGTAAATCTAAGCGGACAAACACTGGCTGTTCTTCCGGCAGAGGTGACATATAGCGGCAATTTGCCGAAGAGTTGGGATGATGCCCGGATAACGAAAATGGAGAACGAAGCGAGTTCAGGCTTGCAGCAGGAAGTTTACGATGACTTTCTTTATCATGCGTCAGACCGGGCGGTCCGAAAGAAATGGAATATTAAGCTGATGGACATTAAGGTGGTGAACGACAGGCTTGAAAAAAGTGGCATCTCGTTAAAAGATTCATGGAATCTCCCTTCAGAAGAGATCGCCAGAATTTTGGGAGCAGATATGGTAGTAAGGGCAAAAGTTGAAAACGTCCGTTACATGTCGCAGGCAGCTGCTACCGGAATCAATATTGGAGCCTCTGTTATCGAAGGGTTGCTTAATAAAGGAAATAGTTCTACAGTGGGATTGCCCAGAACCAGATCCGGCGAAACCGATATGGATCTTTCATTATACCACTCATCGCAACCTGAAGCTATTGTTCGTTTCAATGCAGAACGGCGTCTGAGGACAAGTAAGCTGCCAGTTTATGTGAGAAATTAATAGGAGCCAAGAACCAGGAACCAAGATCCAAGACATTCCAGTGGTTATTGGGCCATTTTGTCATAAAACTTAAAATCCTTCGTTCAGATTTTCATTTGAACGAAGGATTTTTACTTTAGGATCATGGTCAAATGTCCATTGTCAACTGTCAACTGATGAGTTATCGGGTACTAGGCATATTATTCGTCACGTCAACAACTGGCCTTTTATCCCGGTTTGCAAGGTCCCATCCAGTGTAAAATACAAGCTGCGTCCGTTTGGTTAACAAATCGAAACTTATTTTTTTGAATTCGTCACTCGGTTTATGATAATCTTCGTGGACACCATTGAAATAGAATACGATAGGCACTCCATGCTTAGCAAAATTGTAGTGGTCTGAACGGTAGTAAAAACGGTTAGGATCTTTCGGATCATTGTATTTGTAATCGATCTTCATCTTTGTATATACCGAGTTTGCATTTTCACTGATCTTGTGAAGATCGGTACTTAGCTTATCTGAGCCGATCAGGTAGCAATAATTCGAAGAATCAGCAGAACCTTTGTATTCGTCCCCAACCCTTCCTATCATATCTATATTCAGGTCGGTTACAGTATTTGCTATAGGGAACACAGGATTTTCAGAATACCACTCAGAACCGAGTAAGCCTTTTTCCTCGCCAGTTACCAAAAGAAACAAAATGCTTCTACGTGGGCCGTGACCATCCTTTTTGGCTTTAGCATATGCTTTGGCTATCTCAAGCACACCTGTTGTTCCAGAGCCATCATCATCGGCACCGTTATTCACCTTATCCTTGCCGCCGTCAGTTGTCAATCCAATGTGATCGTAGTGCGCGGAAAAAACAAGCACTTCACTTTTTAGATCTGAGCCTTCCAGATACCCAAGCACATTTGCCGACCGAACATCTTTAAGACTAGGCCCGTAATTCATCGCAACAGCTGACTTTAAAGTTTGTGTCTGAGCTACGCCGCTATTATCGATCGATGATTTAAGTCCGTCAAACGTTTTCCCTGAATTTTTTAGAATTTGATTAGCAACTTCAGGAGTTATGTAAACGATTGCTACAGATCCTGGACGGGTAGAAGGAGCAGCGTTCGGTTTTTTAAGGCTTAACCTACCGCTACCAGGTCTGTATTGTTTAAGTGAATTGCTTACGTCCGGACTTACCGCCAGGATTAGCGATGGACCTTTACTCATAATGTTCTGCAAGCGTTTGCTTCGGCTGGTTGTCCAGTCGGATGGTGTTGCTGTTTTACTTACTACAGAAACGCCACTTGCCATTGGCTCGCCTTTATTAATTAGCATTACGACCTTGCCCTGGAGATCAGCATTCTTCAGGTCATCGTAATTCTCTGAGGTGATGCCGTAACCCACGAATACGATATCGCTCGCGGCGATTGTTTTTGAAGGTCCACTACCAGTGAAAATGAAGTCCTTTCCAATATTAAGATTCGTACCATTTACTGTAAACGAGTTAACCTCAAATACAATTTCTACCAGAGGTACTTCCTGGAAATAAGAGCCATTTACCGGTGCAGTCAGTCCAAGCTTTTTGAATTCCGCTGCTATATAATCTGCAGCCTTTTGCCCACCGGCTTTCCCGGTTTCTCTGCCTTCAAATTTATCGGAAGAGAGTATTTTCAAATGTTTTTTCGCCAGTTTTGGGGTTATTACTCCCGCATACTTCTGCGCGTTAGGATCCTGTGCAGATGCCTGGATGGAGATTCCAAAAACAAGTACTGCCCATAGTGATTTTTTAATATTCATTGGATATAGGGTTAGTTTAAAAATTAGCAGGAGATTTTATCCACCCTGTTGGCATGACGTCCGCCCTCGAACGCTGAATTTAAAAATTTAAAGGTAATCTCTTTAGCCAGCTCGGTCGAAACAAAGCGGGCCGGAATACATAATACATTAGCATTGTTATGACTTCTTGCCAGCTCAGCAAGTTCACCATTCCAGCAAATTGCAGCCCTGATACCCTGATGTTTATTAGCTGTAATGGCCACGCCATTTGCGCTTCCGCAGATTAAAATGCCCAGATCAAATTCGTCATTCTCTACAGCGCTTGCCACGGGATGTGCGAAATCGGGATAGTCCACAGAATCGTCACTAAAAGTCCCGAAATCTTTTACTGTGTATTCTTTAAGGAAATCGATAAGGACCTCTTTATATTTAAAACCGGCATGGTCTCCGCCAATAGCGATACTTACAGGATTAGTCATAAAACAAATTTAACTTTTCTAACTAGCAGGATTAGCTACAATTAATTTTTATAGAATTCAACTTCCGCTTGTTTTTTGCGACGTTCCACCACAGCAGACACGTAAATACTTGCCTCGTAGAGAAGAAAGAGCGGTAAACTCACAGTAAACATGGTAATTAGGTCTACTGTTGGTGTTACAATAGCAGCGACAATCAAAATTAGCACAGTTGCATATCTTCTTGATGATCGCATAAAGGCGGGTGTCATGATTCCCAGCTTCGAAAGTATATAAATGATTATTGGGAGTTCAAAAATAATACCCGCACCAATACTCAGCGTTGCTAAAATTGAAAAGTAAGAGTCGATGTCGATGTTATTGTTGATAATCTTACTGACTTCGTAGTTTGACAGAAAATTAATCGATAATGGAGATATTATATAATATCCGAAAAGAACGCCGACAACGAATAACATAGAGGCCCAGAAAACAAAACCGGTTGCTGAATTACGCTCATTCTCGTGAAGCGCTGGCTTAACAAAGCGCCATATTTCAAACAGCAAGTAAGGGAATCCTAAAACGATCCCGATCATCAACGACGAGTTTAGTTGTAATGTGAACTGTCCCCCCAATTGGGTGTTGATAATAATAAAATTTAATTTAGTTACACAGAATTCAGCTCCAAGATTGAATCTTTCCGTGGCAGCACACATCATTCTATAGGTCCAGAAATTGGTCCTTCCCGGAGCCATTATGATTTCTTCGAAAATGAAATCGTAAAAACTAAATGCCACAATAGTAAATACAATTATTGCAATTGCAGCCCTTATCAAATGTCCTCTAAGTATATCCAGATGGTCGAAAAATGACATTTCGGCTTCGATAGTCTTGCCTTTTTCTTTTATTGCCTTGACCAGGTCGGTACGTTCTTCACTCATAATTTCTAAAACAAAAATACCATTCTGTTTGACTTGAGAATGGTATTCTTAGGATATTTAATCAGCATCAGTTTATTTGTGACAATCGAATGTAGCACATCCTGTAAATAAACGATTTTTGCATTCAATTAGATTTATTGTACTATTCTGTAAGATCAAAACTTTCCATGAATTTAGTCGTGAAATTACCCGCACGGAAGTTTGGATCTCTCATTAAACGCAAATGAAAAGGTATAGTGGTTTTCACCCCTTCTATTACAAATTCGCTGAGTGAACGCTCCATCGTGCTTATCGCTTCTTCACGAGTTTGTGCAACACAAATTAATTTTGCAATCATGGAATCATAGTTTGGCGGGATTTGATATCCTGCATAAACATGAGTATCCACCCGTACGCCATGTCCTCCTGGTGAATGGAAATGCGTTATTAATCCCGGGCAAGGCCTGAAATTGTTGAAGGGGTCTTCAGCGTTAATCCGGCATTCTATAGCATGCATTTCAGGGATGTAATTTTTACCTGAAATAGGAATTCCTGCTGCAACCTTTATTTGTTCTTTGATCAGGTCAAAATTGATAACTTCTTCCGTTACCGGATGTTCAACCTGGATCCTTGTATTCATTTCCATGAAATAGAAGTTGCGATGCTTGTCAACAAGGAACTCTACTGTTCCTGCTCCCTCATAGTTCACGGATTGGGCCCCTTTTATAGCTGCTTCGCCCATTCTTTCCCTCAGTTCGTCGGTCATGAATGGAGAAGGAGACTCTTCCACCAGTTTTTGATGCCGGCGTTGAATTGAGCAATCTCTTTCCGATAAATGACAAACTTTGCCATACTGATCACCAATTACCTGGATCTCAATGTGGCGAGGATCTTCGACATACTTTTCAAGATAAAGACCGTCGTTACCAAAAGCCGCAGCTGATTCTTGTCTCGCAGAATCCCATGCTGGCTCAAATTCCTCATCATTCCACACGATTCGCATACCACGACCGCCACCGCCGGCTGTCGCCTTAAGTATTACTGGATATCCAATCTCCTTTGAAATCTTAATTCCTTCCTTAACATCCTGTAATAGGCCTTCGGATCCCGGGATTGTAGGCACACCCGCAATCTTCATGGTTTCCTTGGCGGATGCCTTATCTCCCATTCCGTTTATCTGGTCTGCAGTTGCACCTATAAATTTGATGCCGTAGTCATGGCAGATGGCAGAGAATTTGGCATTTTCAGACAAGAAGCCATACCCCGGATGAATAGCATCTGCATTCGTTACTTCGGCTGCTGAAATAATATTTGGAATACTTAAATATGAATCTTTACTTGGGGGAGGGCCAATACAAACAGCCTCATCAGCAAAACGTACATGTAAGCTATCCCGGTCGGCGGTAGAATAAACAGCTACCGTTTTTACACCCATCTCTTTGCAAGTACGAATGATCCGTAAAGCGATCTCACCACGATTTGCAATAAGTATTTTTTTAAACATAGATTTCTTTGTCGATATAAGTGTACTACAAGGGGAGGAGCATTTTTGCTTCCTGCTCTCGCTTATGCCGGTTCAACCAGGAATAAAGGTTGATCATATTCAACCGGGCTTGCATTGTCGACCAATATTTTTACGATCCGGCCGCTAACTTCAGATTCGATCTCATTGAAAAGCTTCATAGCTTCGATGATACAAAGCACCTGACCAGATTTTATCTCGTCACCTACATTTGCAAATATTGGCTTATCGGGGCTCGATGACCTGTAAAACGTTCCAATCATTGGAGACTTAACAGTAATATAGTTAGAAGTTTCCTCCTTCACAGGAGTTGGTGCCGCAGGAGCTGTACCTGCCGCTGCCGGTGCAGCCGCTTGCGGGGCAGCGATAATGTGCTGAGGAGCCTGTACTGGTGCAGATGTAATATAAGTCGGCGCCTGATTGGTCTTTATGGTAATTTTAAACTCTTTCTGCTCAATTGATACTTCATTTACTCCAGATCTGGAAACAAACTTGATGAGTTCCTGAATTTGTTTAATATCCATTTTTTATAGTTTAGTTTTCAATTAGTCTAAATTTATAACAATAATTTCAAGTTAAGAATCGGAATTTTGAATGTTAAAAGTACATTATCACTTTCAACTTTCAATTCTCCACTTTCAACTATTTAGTAAGCCCACTTTAAATAAATGGAACCCCATGTAAATCCGCCGCCGAATGCCGCAAGGATAAGGTTGTCTCCTTTTTTTAGCCTACTTTCCCACTCCCACAAGCACAACGGAATGGTGCCATTGGTGGTGTTGCCGTATTTCTCTATGTTGATCATGACTCTATCGGGATCAATGCCGGTTCGGTTGCTGGTAGCGTCAATAATTCTTTTGTTAGCCTGGTGAGGTACAAGCCAGGCAATATCGTCTGCCGTTAGGTTATTTCTTTCCATTACTTCAGCAGCAACATCCGCCATGTTCGTAACAGCAAATTTGAAGACCGCCTGTCCTTCCTGGAAAAGAAAATGTTCGTCGTTATCAACAGTCTCATGACTTGCAGGCCGTAACGAGCCTCCTGCTTTCTGATGCAGATACGGGCCGCCGGATCCGTCACTCTTAAGTATAGAGTCTACAACTCCATAACCATCTGTGTTCGGCTCAAGTAATACAGCTCCGCAGCCATCACCGAAAATAATACAGCTTTTACGGTCTTTATAATTAATGATGGATGACATTTTATCACCACCGACAACTAATACTTTTTTATGTTTACCTGTTTCAATGAACTGAGATCCGGTAGCTAAACCAAATAAAAAACCCGAACACGCAGCGTTCAGGTCATATCCCCAGGCATTATTAGCTCCAATCTTATGTGCAAGGACATTGGCGGTCGCGGGGAACATCATGTCCGGAGTAGTTGTACAGAAAATGATCAGATCAATTTCTGAAGCACTGATGCCCCGTTTTTTAAGTAATCCGTTGACAGCGATAACCGCCATGTCGGATGTTCCAAGATTACCTTTGAGGATGCGGCGTTCTTTAATACCAGTGCGGGTGGTGATCCACTCATCATTGGTCTCAACCATGCCCTCCAGTTCCTTATTAGTTAAGATATATTCTGGTGCGTACGCATCAACGGCTGTTATTGCAGCATGGACTTTTGACATAATATTTGGAATAATTAGTTAAAAGCTTCTTTGATCTTATCGACAAACTTGGCCTCTATCATTGTCCGGCAAAGGAGTACCATATTTTTGATTGCTTCAGGACTGGAAATACCGTGGCCTATTAACACCGGAGCATTAACTCCCAGGATAGGGCTTCCGCCATACTGCTCGTAATTAAACCTGTCAAAAAATTCGTCTGTGAAGCCCTTTTTAAGAGTAAGGATATAAAAAGTTTCCGCTAATTTGAGCATCACATTCCCTGTAAATCCATCACAAACGATAACATCTGCTTTATCATTGAACAGATCACGGCCTTCAATGTTTCCAACAAAATTCAGGTTGGTTTTTTGCATGAGGGGAAAGGTAGCCTGAGTAAGGACATTTCCTTTCTCTTCTTCCTCTCCAATATTCATTAAAGCTACTTTGGGATTATTTACATGATAAACATGTTCGGCATAAAGGCTACCCAGAATGCCAAATTGAGCAAGAACTTCCGGTTTGCAATCAGCGTTTGCCCCTACATCGAGCATAATGCCAAAACCGGACTTTAATTTAGGAACGTTAGTTGCTATTGCCGGGCGTATAACTCCGGCTACAGGCTTGACGCTGAACATGGCCCCAACAAGCATGGCGCCTGTGTTTCCCGCAGAAGAGAATGCGTCGATCTGTCCGTCTTTAAGATACTGGAAACCTAAGCTTATACTGGAATTCGGTTTTTGAAGTACAGCTTTCGCTGCATGCTCGCCCATACCAATCATCTCCGTGGTATGGACATATTCAAAAACTTCAGGATCGATCCCGTCTTCAGAGATCAAGGGTAAGGCTTGGTCTTTATCGCCAAAAAGAACAATCGTTTGACCTGGCAATAGGACTTTTTGGGCTTCTATAGCTCCCAAAACTGTTGCTTTGGGAGCGAAATCTCCGCCCATTATATCTAAGCCAATCTTCATTTCTGAGAGATATTAGGCTACAGACGTATTTTCAATAACCATTTTGCCGTTATAATATAAGTTGCCATCAACTGTATATGCACGGTGAGGTAAATGTACTGCACCTGTAGTTTGACAGGTAGTTAAACCTGGAGCCACAGCTTTATAGTGTGTTCTTCTTTTATCTCTTCTCGATTTAGAGATTTTCCGTTTTGGATGTGCCATCTTTTCCTAATGTATTAATTTTACTTTTTAATATTCTTCAATGCTTCCCAACGAGGATCAGCATTTTCTGTTTCTTCACCTGAGCCGCCTGAAAGCTGCCTGAGTTTCTCTATCATCTCCTGGTCACACCATTCAGTGTTTCCTTCATCGCTGCAACGATTAATATAAGGTACCGCCAGGTTAATATATTCATAAATCAATGAAGCTACATTGATCTCATTCTCATTTTTTGTCAGGACGATGATCTCTTCGGTGTCTTCCTCAAGTTCCACATTGCCTGAGAACTTTGCTATCTGACGTTCGTCTATTTCTACCTGATATGGGTAGTTTCCCAGACAAACATCACAACCTAACATCATCTCTCCGGATATGCGAAAATGGAGAATCATCATCGTCTCCTGTTTTTCCAGTTCCATATCAACTTTCAGTTTCCCGCTTTTTACCAGCGAATACTCGAATTCACTGAAAAATGCATCACTAACTTCAAATTCAAATTGATGAATTCCAAGTTTTAATCCGGTATACGGAATGCTGTATTGTAATAACGATTTCAAAGCACGCCAATTGAGCCTGCAAATTTACGAAAATTTATTTAGTTGGGAAACAGTTTTTATAAGTTGTATGGTGTGCGTTGTTGTATCTGCGGAAATGAGTATTTATCGGCGACTGTGAGTAATGTTTTTGGATCTACAAGAATGGTTGAACATTGCACTATACATATGCAAAGATTGCGAAATAATAGAGCCGGCATGTTAGGAATGGTTTCCTTCATGAGTTCGCTGTATAGTTGTTGGTATTTAATGTTCGTCTAAAGTTTATTTTTTGATGCAAGATAATCAAACACCCTTTGTCGCTGTTTTCGTGTCATATAAAATACTTCATACTCATTATTTCTATTTTTCACGCAAATATACAATCTTGTGAAATTGGGTTTTTGAATCCTATGGTTTTTGTTGCTAAACTTAATTTTTAAATAAGTGTATAAGGTGTCAGTACTGGATCCTGGGCCTTTTGCATTCTGAGTAAATGTTATCGGTATCTTATTCGAAACAATCGTATTCTCTAATTCGTGGACTTCGAATGTGCCCAGAGGCTTATTCTCGAGAACCATATCTGCTCTAAAAATGGTAGCAGAGGTGCCATTGATAATAGCGACATTGTCGTCTACAGTCATAATTGTGACTGTAAAATGAACTGTTGAATCTGTTGCAGTGAATCGTGGAGAACCTAAAATCTCGATCATTGGGACAGGTTCTCGCTGTACTACTGTTTTGGTTTGGAAAACTGTGTCTCTCAGTCGAGGTGAAGCATTATTTGTTCTATCTACCACATCGGGCAATTTCTGTTGTGGTAAGTCCAACTCAAATGCTTGCATCGAAAAACCAATTACCGTTATGATTGCAAGGCCGCCCACAAAATAGCCAGGTATTGTTTTAATCTTACCTGGCTTTACATCATAAATGTATGCTGTAAGACCCATGATTATTAAGCAGGTATTTGTAAGCCAAAAAAGCCATTTCTTTTCAGGGATTAGTAAATAACCTAATAAAAGAATCACAATAGTAAAAAGAATGGGATAGATGCTATCCTTTCGGCTCGTAATCGGTTCGACACGGCGAGTGATTTTAGAACGCCGCGTTGTTCCTTTGAAGTTTGACTTTATTCTTCTTTTCGACACTAAACATAAAGGTAGAAAATATCAGGCATTTCAGCCTGCCGGATACCCAGCTCCAGAATCCAACCAACGCGATTGAATAATATATGAATTATGCCGTCGTTTAATTGAAACTAGTCTCTGGCTAAAAAATTGCCAATTCTGAATTGTCTTTGGATTCGAGTCTTTTTAAAGCTTCAGATTGAACAGCCTCTTTTATAATTCCTTTCAAAGATAAATCCTCATCTATCGCATTCCAATGTATTCCAATACCATCTCCAATAAGTTTAAAATTACTCAATTCGCTTTGACTGGCATTATTTAGCTTAGGAAATTTCCTATAGGAGAATTTGAATGCTTTGCCTGTGTTCAATAAGATAATCATAAGCTTATACTCAGAGTCTGCATACAGATTATGTATACGTATTCCCTTTTCGAAAATAATTATGTCAAAGGGATCCTTGGATTTTTTATTTAAAATCCGGTTTTCTTTATTATTTGAAATATTCATTCCAGGCATTTTTAATTTCCTCTTGCCGACTCTTAATTATGAGACCTATTTCTTTCCGTTCTTTAACCTTAAAGCCATAAGAGTATTCTTCTCTTACATCAGTGACTACCCAGAACTTGGCCGTGCTATTTGCTTTTGCTACATGAATATGGATAGGTTCATCATTTTCATTACTGTAAAAATAAAATCGGTAACCTTTGAATTCAAAAACTGTTGGCATATATTCAAAAGTACAATGATTTAGCAATATACAGAATTCGTTATAACGTTTTTGTTATTTGAATAAGTATAATGAAACTAAAAAGTTGTTGATAAAATCGATGATTCTCGTCCTCTGTACTTGGAGCTTTTCAATCCCTGTCCTTCGAAAATTTACTCAGCTTTAATGGATTTGAACTGAGCTCAACGCTTTCCCTTCGCCGCTCCACAATATTGATGGCGGTAAAAAGCGCTTCACGGAATGAACTTTCTGAAGCCTGGTTTTTTCCAGCGATATCATAGCCCGTGCCATGATCCGGTGAAGTGCGTACAACAGGCAAGCCCGCTGTAAAATTTACCCCGTTATGAAAAGCAACTTGTTTGAATGGTATAAGCCCCTGATCGTGATACATGGCCAGAACCGCGTCGAATTGTGAATAGGTGTGAGTTGCAAAAAAACCGTCTGCTGCATAGGGGCCGAAAGCAAAAATGCCGTGCGCGTTTGCTTCTGCAATGGCTGGAATTATAATCTCAAGCTCTTCCTTGCCTATCAGTCCATTATCTCCTGCATGTGGGTTTAGGCCCAGAACTGCAATCTTTGGTTTTTGGATCCAAAAATCTTTTTTCAAGCTTTCGCTCATAAGGGTAAGTTTGGAAACGATCTTTTCCACGCTTATCTTTTCAGGTATTTCCTGTACCGGGATGTGTCCGGTTACAACTCCAACACGGATGTCGTCACTTACCAAAAACATGAGCGAGTCTGCAGCATTTGTTTTTGCCTGTATATATTCAGTATGGCCGGCGAATTGAAAACTGTCGCTTTGTATATTATGTTTATTTATTGGAGCAGTTACTAATGCATCAGTGTTTCCTGCAATCAGGTCGTCAAGCGCTTTTTCAAGTGATATAAAAGCATATTTCCCCCCAGTTTCGGTTGTCATCCCAAGCTCAATCTTTACATCCTCTTCCCAGCAATTGATCATATTCGCCCGTTTATTCTGAGCCATTGAGGCATTGCTGATGACGTTGAAATTGAACTCGTTAGTGTCCATTGTCTTGCGATGGAACGAAGCAACCTTGGTATGGCCGTATACAATTGGCGTACAATAATCCAGGACACGGTTATCCATCAAAGTTTTTATGATTACCTCCAGCCCAATGCCATTTACATCGCCAATAGATATACCTACTTTTATTTTTTCGCCCATGCCTTTTTTATATATGCTCACTGATTAATAAGAAGTCAGATAGCCTTTTTATGTACGCAAATTAAGGACTTTAATCTTTAAGTTGTACGTTTTAGGTTATACGTTGTAAGTCAGGGCGGCAAAAGGAGTCGAACGTTGAACATGATACGTTCTGCTTTTGGGCAGAGACGGGAGTTGTACGTTGCACATGTTACGTTTTACGTCGGGGTGGAGAACCAGATGCATAATGGTGAATATACACCTGTGAGGTATTTAAAAGTTTGACGTCTGGTACGCCAGAAAGAAGACTTACGACGTAAAACGTATAACCTACAACTTCTAAATACGTAGATTTGCTCCAAACAAACCTCCATGAGCTTAGTTAAGGCGAAAAAACATCTCGGACAACATTTTTTAACAGATAAGAATATTGCTGAGAAAATTGTGAACAGCCTTAAATCCACGGATAAATACAAGGATGTTCTTGAGGTTGGCCCCGGCATGGGGATTCTGTCAGACTTCTTACTGAGTAAAGATAATCCTCAGGCTCATCTTATAGATATCGACACAGAGTCATTTAATTTCTTAAAGAAAAAGTACCCATTACTGGGCGAGAGATTAATAAACGGTGACTTCCTGGAACTTGATTTTAAAGAAACATTTCCTGGAAAGCTAGGCATAATCGGCAACTTTCCATATAATATCTCTTCCCAAATTCTTTTTAAAGTTTTGGATAATCGCGATCAGGTAGTTGAACTTGTGGGGATGTTTCAGAAGGAAGTTGCTGAAAGATGTGCGGAGAAGCCCGGTAGCAAGGAATACGGCATACTCAGTGTTTTTCTGCAGGCATTTTACAAGGTTGAGTATTTATTTTCTGTAAAGCCCGGAGTATTTAATCCGCCGCCAAAAGTCACTTCAGCTGTCATCCGGCTAACCCGCAATGAAGTCGAAAAACTGGACTGTGATGAAAAGTTATTTTGGCAGGTTGTAAAGGCTGGATTTAATCAGCGAAGGAAAACATTGCGAAACGCTTTGTCATCACTGGTAAGTAAGGACTCGATGCAGGACGATCCCTTGCTCGAATTGAGGGCAGAACGGCTCAGCGTAAATGAATTTGTCAGGTTAACGAATTTGATTAGCGTTTCAAGATAGTATCTAATGAATAAGAAAATACTCATAGCTGATCAACTTCATCCGGCTTTTAAAGAAGAAGCTGAGAAGTTGGGATATGAATGTGATGATATGCCGCTTATTACCCGGGCAGAGACTTTAGATATCCTTAAAGATTATACAGGCATAGCGATCCGTACCAAATTTCTAATCGATAAAGAAATTATTGATGCCGGAGCCAGCCTTAAGTTTATCGCAAGGGCAGGGGCTGGAATGGATAATGTAGATGAGGAGTATGCGGTATCGAAGGGGATTACTTGTATAAACGCCCCCGAAGGTAATCGGGACGCGGTAGGCGAACATGTGATAGGAATGTTATTGAGCCTGCTTAATAATTTAAGGAACGGCGATAAGCAGATCCGTTCTGGAGTATGGGATCGCGAAGGAAACAGAGGATGGGAGCTTAAAGGGCGAACCGTTGCAATTATTGGATACGGTAATAACGGAAGGAGCCTTGCGCGCAAGCTTTCGGGATTTGAAGTTAATGTAATAGCTTACGATAAATATAAAACCGGCTTCAGTGATGACTATGCAGCAGAGGTGAGCATGGAACAAATTGTTAAGCAGGCTGACGTATTAAGTTATCATATTCCGCTAACCCGGGAAACCCGACGATTATTTAATGATGAGTACCTGTTTCATTTTAAGAAACCAATAGTATTGCTCAATGCCTCCCGGGGCGAAATTGTTAGTACTAAAACATTACTTAAAGGCTTAAGCTCTGGAAGAATAATTGCTGCCGGGCTGGATGTTCTGGAAGTCGAGAAATTCCCTGATCTGTCAGAACAAGCCTGGTTTGGTGAGCTTAAAGAAAATAACCGGGTTATATTAAGCCCGCATGTAGCTGGCTGGAGTGTGGAATCTTATCGAAAGATATCGGAAGTGCTTGCTGAGAAATTGAAGCTGATTTGATTAATTTAATTGTGTCGGTGAAGACACCAACGTCGAACAGATGATCGTTTGCCTTATTGGTGGGACACCAACAAGGCAGGGTTGTTTCTTAATTTTAGGATCGTTGATGATCGTTTGCCTTATTGGTGGGACACCAACAAGGTGCCGGGTCTGAGGTAACATCATTAAACATCTTAAATTTACAGGAATCAAAAGAATTTTTTTGAAGGGAGTACCTGGGTTAGGGATTGTAGCGTAAATCATTTTGCCCATTTGGGCAAAATATTGAAGCGGAAAGCCCGGCGCCGCACAACGGCGCAACCCCAAGATAAATATTGTTCACTATCACTAATTTTTAAATTCACCTAATATTCCAGATTCAACTATCGATGTACGACCTACGAAGTTTTTCAAATCGGTTATCAAAACTTCGTGAGATAACCACGCGCTCCGTCAGTCAACATCACTCCATCTTATTTTATTAATTGAATTTGGAAATCTGAAATCAAAAATATTATCTTCGTATTGATACGAGCAAGACTATATTGGCTTATGCCAACATAGTCTTGTTTGTTTTTATAGACTTTACCATAAAATTGAGAGTGACATGACGGACGTAACGTATTACACCCAGGAAGGATTAGATAAATTAAAAGAAGAACTTCATCAATTAAAGACCGAAGGACGGTCGCAAATCTCAAAGGCGATAGCTGAGGCGAGAGATAAAGGCGATCTTTCGGAAAATGCTGAATACGATGCTGCCAAAGAGGCACAAGGACACCACGAGTCCAAAATATCTAAGCTTACAAACATTTTTGCAAATGCGCGATTAATTGATGAGTCGAAACTCGACACGTCAAAAGTTCTGGCACTATCGATAGTTAAGATAAAAAACATCCAAAACGGGGCAGCGATGACCTATCAGCTGGTATCAGAGACTGAAGCCGACCTGAAGTCTGGAAAAATCTCTGTTAAATCGCCAATTGCACAAGGGCTGCTGGGCAAATCTGTTGGAGATAGGGTCGAAATTGTTGTTCCGGCTGGAAAAATAGAGTTCGAAATAGTTGAAATAAACAGATAATACTGATATCATGGCATCAATCTTCTCAAAAATTGTATCCGGAGAAATACCTGCTCATAAAGTTGCAGAAACAACAGAGTACCTGGCTTTCCTCGACATAAATCCACTCGTGGAAGGCCATGTTCTGGTAATTCCGAAGACAGAGATCGATTATTTATTTGATATGGACAGCGAAAGCTATGTAGGGCTGATGATGTTTGCTCAAATAGTTGCAAAAGGTTTGAAGAAAGCGGTGCCATGCAATCGGATCGGTGTCACCGTTATTGGGACGGAAGTTCCTCATGCACATGTGCACCTGATACCTATGAACACTATGGATGATATGAACTTTAGCCGTCCAAAGTTGAAGCTTAGTGAAGAGGGCCTAACGGAAATTGCCGACCGTATCAGGGGGGAGCTTTAGTCGGAGGTCCGAAGTCGGAGGTCTGACGCAGGCGTACACACCTTGCTTCTCTCCATTCAGCTCAGACATCGGACCTCGGTATCCTACCTCCGACCACTGACCTCAGTCTTATTTAATCCTTTTCACATTATCCTTTGCAAACGCATCCCATCCGGTGTAATTCTTTTTATCACCTGAAGTCGTTATTTTCTGAAAGGAATGGCAAACGGCAACTGCCAGTCCGTCTGTTGCGTCAAGGAACTCCGGTGTTTCTGTAAACCTCAATAAGGTCTTAAGCATAGCGCTAACCTGTTCCTTCGAAGAGTTCCCATTTCCTGTTATGGATTGCTTAATCTTTCTCGGTGAATATTCGAATATGGGCAGATTTCTGGAGAGGGCTGCAGCCATAGCAACGCCCTGAGCTCTGCCCAGTTTTAACATAACCTGAATGTTTTTTCCGTAAAAAGGCGCTTCCACGGCGAGGCAATCCGGGTTATACTGGTCTATTAATATTACGGTCTTTTCAAAAATGTGTTTTAGCTTGTGGGGATGGTCATCCAAATGATCAAGCTTGACCACTCCCATGCATAAAAGATCAATGTTGCTTTTCACTTCCTTCACGATCCCGTATCCCATGATGCTGGTACCTGGGTCTATTCCCAGAATTATTCTCTCCTTCGCTTTCTCTTTTAGCATGCCTCAATATTAGCGATTTGCCGTCAAAGCTGTTCTAAAATTTAGATTCGGCAAAGGTTTTTCTTAACATTGCAGAAAGAAAGCAATTGAATCCCCGCGCAAAGAAAATTTTAAGCATCATTATCAAGATCAGCGTTCTGGCGCTTGCCTCCTGGTCTATTTTTCAGACGCTCAGAAACGATCAGAATATTAGCAACTTCAGATCGCTTACAGCCTCGCTGTCATCTACCAGCATATGGAGTGTAGTGATTACTCTTTTCCTATTAATGTTATTGAACTGGTTTATTGAGGCTTTGAAATGGAAATATCTATTGCGGGATGTGGAAAAGATCAGTACTTGGAGAGCTGTTGAGTCTGTTTTTTGTGGCCTGACCTGGGCTGTTTTTACACCAAACCGCATTGGTGAGTATGGAGGACGGGTCTTCTTTCTGTCGCCACGCAAGCGAATAATCGGAGTGATATCTATGGGGGTTGGAGCATTAGGTCAAATGGTCGTGACCAACGTTCTGGGATCGCTTGCTTTATTATGGTTTGTAGGGAGTTTTATCGAACTGAATTTAATTATCAATTTTGCTCTTGCATTTTTGGTAGCCCTCTTTTGCAGCTTCTTTTTGCTGTTCTATTTTAATATACAATTGATCGATGGGCTTCTGTCGAAAGTGAAATTTATTAAGCCATTCAGAAGATTTTTCAGCATTCTCGCTAAGTATAAAAAAGCAGATCTGCTAAGAGTCTTGATCTATTGTCTCACCAGGTTCGCTGTATTCACTACTCAATATTGTCTCATAATAAATCTTCTTATTCCCGGAATTTCTATTGTTTCGATGATTCTTATGCTTTTTATCTTGTTTTTTGTTCAATCCGCTCTTCCTTCTCTGGATATTTTCGATATAGGGGTTCGAGCATTGACCGCCAAATATTTTTTTGGATTTCTAACCAATCAGGAGGTTGCTATTATGGCTGCAACTGCAAGTATCTGGCTGATTAATTTAATTATTCCGGCTGTTCTGGGTTCCGTGTTCGTCTTAAAACTTAATTTCTTTGGTAATAATCGCAGCTAGTATCCTAACAGGATGCCTGACATTGTTTTATATTTTAATGATCCTGTATCTTAACCAGGGTTGGGGAAGAATCAAACATTTTAAAAATCCGGATGTAAAACCGGTAACTTTTGTGAGTATTCTTATCGCGGCCAGAAATGAGGAAGGAAAGATTGACAAGACGATTCAGGATATTTTAGCTCAAGACTATCCCCGTGAATTATTTGAGCTTATCATCGTGGATGATCATTCCACAGATCGAACCTCAGAAATTATCTTGTCGTTCGCATCGTCTGGCGTTAAGCTCATAAAATTAAACGAGTCTGAAATCCTTAATTCATACAAGAAGAAAGCTATCACGGAAGCGATTAACGCTTCCCGGGGTGAGCTGATAATTACTACTGATGCCGATTGCCGGATGAATAGGTCATGGCTTAGGACCATTGCATCTTATTACGAATCAGGAAATTATAATCTCATATCCTCACCAGTAACTTATTTTGAGGAAAGGAATGCCTTTGAGGATATGCAGACACTTGAGTTTCTGTTTCTAATTGGTCTGGGGGCGGCAGGTATCGGTAATAAGATGCCAGCAACATGCAACGGAGCAAATCTAGCTTACCGAAAAGAGGTCTTTATTAAATTGAATGGATTCAAAGGAATTGATGAGCTGGCATCCGGCGATGACGAATTATTCCTTCATAAGGTCGCTTCGGCTTATCCGGGAACTATAGGCTTCTGTAAATCCCGTGACGCCATAGTTTACACTCATGCAAAGGACAACCTTCGCGATTTTATCCAGCAACGGAAGCGCTGGGCATCAAAGAGTACACGGTACAAAAATAAGAGCGTTATATTTTTGGGGTTAACCGTCTGGTTATTCAATTTATCATTTATTGGAAATTTCATTTCAGGGTTTATAGACCCTGTTTTTTGGACAATAGGATTAATTGCACTGCTCATTAAGATGGTTGTTGAAATTTTATTTTTAATACCTCTCTGCTCTTTTGCAGAGCGGAAAACGCTTCTGTTATATCAGCCCCTTTCGTCAGTAATTCACATATTTTATTTAGTGTTTATTGGCATTGTGGGGAATTCGGGGAAATATAACTGGAAGGGGCGGATGGTAAGATGAGTTGGGTTTCTTTTGCTATTACGCAAGAATTTCTTATTTTTAAACACACCATCACCAATAAATATTGTATTGGCACATCTTCCAACTTCAGTAATTAATGATGAGAGTGAGTTAATCCAACTCCTTTTAAAAAGGCAGGCAGAGTTAAATTCCCTGCTTGAAATAACCCAGGCAATTAATAAGAATAGCTCGTCAAACGTTTTGTTTGAGATGCTTGAGGTGATCCTGAATGTTCATCTTAAAATAGGTATGGTGCGCCTGCTCATCCGCGAAGGCGAGCATTTCTATTGCGCATCCCGGTTCGGCGGAGAGTTCGAAAATGCCAAAACCTTGCAGCAAACCTGCCAGGCGCTCTCGGATTACAAAAATATAACGGCCTTACGATCCAATCCTGATGCTTTATTAAGCAAGTACGAGTACTTCGTGCCTGTGTTCCATAAGGACGAATTTCTCGCTTTTGTTTTGATCGGTGATTTTGATATTGGACATGAATTGCTGGGCAATGACCTGAACTTTGTGGAAACCCTTATTAACGTGATTGTCGTTGCCCTTGAGAATAAGAAATTATTTAAGGAAAGAGTTGACCGCGAACGCTCGCAGCGCGACATGGAACTCGCTGTAGAAGTACAGGGCATGTTGATCCCGCGAAGCTTGCCAAAAACCGGCTCGGTGGAGGTGGGAGCGACCTATCTGCCAAATCAGAATATTGGAGGGGACTACTTTGATTTTATCAAGCTTGGTCCGGAAGAGTTTTTATGGTGTATCGCCGATGCATCTGGCAAGGGAGTGTCAGCCGCCCTGTTGATGGCAAATTTACAGGCAAGCCTTCGGGCATGGTCTTCCGTTGAGAGTGATCTTGTTAAGATAACAGAGAGGCTCAATGAAATTGTAGTATCCAACACAAATGGTGAAAGGTTCATCACCCTTTTCCTGGGGCTTTACAATGAAAAAACCCGTGAGCTGCGATATGTGAATGCAGGGCACAATCCGCCCATTCTATTGACGGACGGGAGGATAAAATTCCTTAAAGACGGAACTACTATTATTGGAGCGTTCGACAAGCTTCCGTCCGTTAGGGTGGGAACTGAGATATTATCACCAGGAAGCCTTATTTTCAACTACACTGACGGTCTGGTTGAAAGCGCGAATGAAGATGTATATATTTCTGACGATGAATTAGTGGATCATTTGATGAAAAACAGCAGCTTGTCGGTCGACGACCTTAACGAAGCGATTTTAAGAAATATCCAGCTTACTAATAACGCCAGGATGAATTCAGATGATATCACCCTTCTGTCCATCCGGATTCTGTAGGTTGTTAGTAGTTAGAACTAATCTAGACGCTTCGGGTCAACTTATAACTGACATAAACTTCGCAAAGGATCACCGCCCAGCCTAACAACCAACAACCAACAACCAATAACTAACAACCAACAAAAAGTATCGCAGGAATTTCTAAATTTGTTGCTACAAAAACTCCCCAGAATTAAATGCTTTTACCGTATTTCCAGGACGATTTTATTGAAGCAGGATGTGATGAGGCAGGCCGCGGTTGCCTGGCAGGTCCGGTGTATGCAGCTGCGGTAATTTTGCCCAAAAACTTTCAGCATGATGTTTTGACTGATTCGAAACAGCTGGGTGAAAAGGATAGATATGTATTGCGTGAATGCATTGAACGGGAAGCGCTTGCTTTCGCAGTGGCACAGGTAGATCATAAAGAAATTGATCGTATAAACATTTTAAATGCATCGTTCAAAGCTATGCATCTTGCCCTGGAGCTGCTTCACATTTCCCCTGAGTTCATTATCATCGACGGTAATCGTTTTAAGGCTTATCAAAAGGTGCCTCATCAGTGTGTAATTAAAGGGGACGGCAAATATTATTCGATTGCTGCGGCATCCATCCTTGCAAAGACATACCGGGACGATCACATGCACAGGATCTCGCAGGAACACCCTCAGTACGATTGGTGCAATAACAAAGGTTATCCTACCATAAAGCATCGCAATGCTGTAATCTCCTACGGCATGTCGCCATACCATCGCAGGACATTTAGAGTAACTGATCCACAGCTGGCTATTAGCTTTGAAGAATAGCTTTTCAAAATAGCCAATCCTTTACCCGTTTTTAATTACTTTTGCCGCAAACAATCTTAGCCTGAATGAAGAATGTAGCTTTAAATGATGTGCATGTTGGCCTTGGTGCCAAAATGGTTCCCTTTGCAGGATTTAATATGCCAGTGCAATACAGCGGCATAAATGCGGAACACGAAACCGTTCGTAAAGATGTAGGAGTGTTTGATGTAAGCCATATGGGGGAATTTATCCTGAAAGGCGAAGGGGCGCTTGATCTTATCCAAAGAGTGAGTTCTAATGACGCATCTAAGCTTTTCGACGGCAAGATCCAGTATTCATGTCTGCCAAATGAAAATGGTGGAATTGTTGATGATCTGTTAGTTTACCGGATAGATGAGAAAACATATATGCTGGTAGTTAATGCCTCAAATATTGATAAAGACTGGGACTGGATCTCTTCATATAATTCAAGTGGCGTAGAGATGAAAAACATCTCAGATCAAACTTCTTTGCTGGCTGTTCAAGGTCCTAAAGCGGCTTTAGCCCTGCAAAGCCTCACCGACGTTGATCTGCCATCGATGGAATACTATACTTTCAAGAAAGGTGTTTTTGCAGGCGTTGATAATGTGCTGATCTCTGCTACCGGATACACGGGTGCCGGTGGCTTCGAGCTGTATTTTGACAACAAACATGCTAAGCATATTTGGGATGAGATATTTAAGGCCGGAGAAGAGTTTGGAATAACACCAATAGGATTGGCTGCGAGAGATACCCTGAGGCTGGAAATGGGCTTCTGTTTATATGGTAATGATATCGACGATACTACTTCACCAATAGAAGCAGGCCTGGGATGGGTGACGAAATTCACCAAGAACTTTGTGAATTCAGAGAACCTGGCAGCACAAAAACAGGATGGCGTCGCACGTAAGCTTGTTGGTTTTGAAATGATAGATCGGGGCATTCCGCGACACGATTATGAGATAGTGGATGCCGATGGAAATATTATTGGAAAAGTAACTTCAGGAACACAGGCTCCATCTTTGCAGAAAGCAATTGGGATGGGTTACGTTGCGAAAGAGTTTTCAAAAGAAAATACAGAGATATATATTAAGATCAGGGATAACAGGGTCAAAGCGCAGGTAGTTAAATTTCCGTTCAAATAATTCATTTTAGTTCCGCATGCAAAAACGTAATCTGGAAGTTTGCCTGACACCTGCTCTTCTCCATCTTTATGACTTCAAGGCAAGCATCGTTGTAGTGATCGACATTTTCAGAGCGACCTCGTCGATCTGCTATGGGATCGAAAACGGTGCTGAAGCGATAATCCCAGTTGCTACTGTCGAAGCATGTGAATCATACAGGCAATCTGAATTTTTACTTGCTGCCGAAAGAAACGGCGAGGTAGTCGCAGGTTTTGATTTCGGAAACTCACCATTTTCATACGTCCAGGAAAAGGTAGAGGGGAAAACAATCGTTCTTACAACTACAAACGGCACCCATGCGATCAATCTTTCCCGCGGGGCAAGTAAAATAGTTATAGGTTCTTTTCTAAATATCACAGCACTTTGCGACTGGCTTAAAACCCAGCCAAACGATGTTTTGCTCTTATGTTCAGGGTGGAAAGATAAGGTGAATCTTGAAGATACTTTATTTGCCGGTGGGGTTGTGCATTTGCTTAAAGATGCAAATTATCATCTCGATGATTCCGGGATCGCTTCAGAAGATCTGTATACTCTCGCAAAAGAAGATCTGAACAACTACCTGAAAAAGACATCACATAGTGAGCGTCTCAAAAAACTGGGGATAGAAGAAGATATTGCTTTTTGTTTAAATCTTGACGTTACTACAAGCATTCCTGTGCTTGACGGTGAGCGTTTGGTGAGAATGAAGCTAGATAAAGAAACAAAGAGCAAAGAATAAAGACTTTTAAGAAGCAAGAAACAGGAACCGGGCAAGTTAGGACCGTAATTAAGAAGGGACTTACTCAGCTATTCTTAATTATTTTTGATTGCATGTCATTGCGAGCGAAGCGAAGCAACTATTTCAACTTCTCATTATTCTTATGCCTCTCGCTGTCGCGGATGCTTTTCTTTTCAAGATTCTTTTCGAGTGCCTCTGTAAGATTAACCCCCGTTTGATTCGCTAAACAAATCAGTACAAATAGTACATCCGCGAATTCATCACCCAGATCCTTGCCTTCATCAGATTTTTTAAAGGATTGCTCGCCGTATTTACGAGCCATGATGCGGGCAACTTCTCCAACTTCTTCCATAAGAATAGCCGTGTTTGTTAACTCATTGAAATAGCGGATCCCTGTTGTATTTATCCATTTGTCAACCGTTTCCTGTGCTTCCTGTATGGTCATGTCTTATTCTTTAGATTTCGTGTCGATCGGAATCGTGACTGGTCCGTCGTTTACAAGGCTTATCTTCATGTCAGCTCCAAAAATGCCGGTTTGAATCTGCTTTCCGGTCACGCTGGCAAGTTCTGCTATCATCTTTTTATAAAGAGGGATCGCCACGTCAGGCTTAGCCGATCGCGTAAAGCCGGGCCTGTTTCCCTTCTTAGTTGACGCATATAATGTAAACTGGCTGATCAATAAGATGTCGCCGTTAACTTCGGCAAGAGCTTTGTTCATTGCGCCATTTTCATCAGAGAAGATCCGCATGTTTGCGATTTTCTGGGCAAGCCAACTTACATCCTCATCATTGTCGGATTCTTCAATGCCTAACAGAACCATAAACCCGGTTCCTATCTTTCCTGTTATTTCTCCGTCTACGGTACAGGAGGCACTGCTTACACGCTGTATAATTGCTCTCATTTTAAGCCCTGGTATCGTAATTGTGGTAAATGCTCAAGTAGCTGTCGTAGCGTGAAGGCTCAATCTCATCGTTTTCCACTGCCCTGAGTACCGCGCAGCCAGGCTCATTAATGTGCCTGCAGTTGTGAAATTTACAATCACTCATCAGTTCCCGGATCTCGGGAAAAAGCCGACCCAGTTCTTGTTTTTCGATGTCGAACACTCCCAATTCACGAATACCTGGAGTATCGATCAGATATCCCCCGAAAGGCAGGTCAAACATTTCCGCAAAAGTTGTGGTGTGTTTTCCCTTGTCGCTCCAATCCGATATATCGCCTGTTTTTAATTGTGACCCCGGAAGCAGCGCATTTATCAAGGTAGATTTTCCAACGCCCGAATGACCGCTAACCAAAGTAACCTGATCCTTTAATAATTCTTTTATCTGCTCAAGATTGGTTTGTTCAACCGCGGAAACACTGTAACATGGGTACCCGGCTTTTTCATAGATCTCCTGATATTGCTTCAGAATGTCCAGGCCCTCATCACTAAAAAGATCCAGCTTATTAAATATTAGCCTGGCGGGGATAGCATATGCTTCGGCGGTAACCAAAAAACGATCGATAAATCCAAGGGAAGTCCGGGGAGAAGCCAGCGTAACGATTAAAAATGCCTGATCGAGATTAGCGGCAATGATCTGTGCCTGTTTTGAAAGATTAACAGACTTCCTGATGATATAATTTTTTCGAGGGTGGAGTGCAGTTATCAATCCTGTGTCCTGTTCAGGCTCGGGTTCAACATCAACGTGATCACCTACTGCAATGGGGTTTGTAGTCTTAATGTCAAGCGTCCTGAATTTTCCTTTTATGCGGCAATTAATGGTCTCACCATTATCCACGACTACCTCGTACCAGCTCCCTGTAGATTTAATTACTAGTCCTTGCATTGGGGTGTAAAGATACTTATTAGTTGTTGGTTGTTAGTTGTTGGAAACTAAACGCTGTAAATGATGAGAGACCGCCTTAGGTATAAACCTGATGGGAGGTGCCGGAATGTTTGCAGTCTCTTTATATACCATTTTCATGGGAGGCTATTATGATGAGCTTATTGCGAAACATCTTCCGGGCGATGCGGATCTCGGTACTTATGGGGCCGCCCCTGGGGGTAGTCCGATGGCGACAGCTTTGAACGATGCTAAGAACTTAGCCGGGCCTGAAGTATTGCAGACGACCTTATTTATCCCAATTTTTCTGGTACTTGCCTTTGGCGGGTTGGTGTTTTATATGAGATCAAGAAAAAACGTTATTGCTTAATTGTTTAAAGCTGTTTAAAAGGAGTTTTTTTAAATAAATTCATATTCATTTGCTATTTCAAAAACTAAGCCCGTAATTAGCGGCACAGAAAAAGCAATGAACATTAATTTTTATACCACTACAACAACAACAACCACGCTTAAGCGATGGGGAAGGTTTTGTATGGTGTAATTAAAATAAAAACATCAAAAGCGCCTTCCTCCGATAACGGGGAAGGCGTTTTTTTTTATCAAGAGTTTAAAAGAATAACATGAAACCTGCATGAGCTTACCACTCATAGAATAATTTAAATTTCAAGCTCATGCAAGCTTCATCTCCATTGAAAACAAACTAAATAATAGATGAAAATTTTAAAATTCGGAGGTACATCAGTTGGATCAGTTGAATCGATCAGCAAGCTATTGCAAATCATTGAAAGAGAGGATCAGAGTTCCGGTAACCCCGTTGTCGTTCTTTCAGCGATGAGTGGGGTCACGAACCTGCTTTCTTCCATGGCTGATAAAGCTTCACAGGGAGGGGCTTTTCATGATGAGCTGAAGGAACTGGAAGAACGTCATTTTGACGTTATCAAGGAGCTGCTTGCGGTTTCAAGACAAAATCCGGTGTTTACTCAACTGAGGATATTGTTTAACGAAATTGAGGATCTGCTGCAGGGGGTGTCCATGTTGCGGGAACTTACTCCGAGAACCCGCGATCTGGTTTTAAGTTATGGAGAGCGCTGCTCAACTTTCATGATCAGTAAGATTGTCGGCCAGGAAAAGGACAATACCATGTTTGTGAATGCGGCTGATCTTGTTAAGACTGACAGCAGCTTCGGACAAGCTAAAGTCAATATCGAGCTCACGGAAATGCTGATCCGTGATTTCTATGAAAAAAATAAGGCTAAAATGTTATTCGTTACCGGCTTTATTGCGAGTAACGATGACGGCAGGGTAACCACTCTCGGCAGAGGCGGCAGCGATTATACTGCAGCTATATTCGGATCAGCGCTTAACGCAAGCGAGATTGAGATCTGGACAGATGTAAACGGCATGATGACGGCGGATCCTCGAATGGTAAAAAAGGCATTTTCATTGCCTGAATTATCCTACACAGAAGCAATGGAGCTTTCGTTTTTTGGGGCGAAGGTAATTTATCCGCCAACCATGATCCCGGCTTTCATGAAGAAGATCCCTATTGTTATCCGAAATACATTTGAGCCTGAATTTGCTGGGTCTGTAATTAAACATAACTGCGACAGCTCTGACCTGGCAATAAAAGGAATATCATCTATTAATGATACCAGCATAATAAATATCGAGGGAAGTGGCATGGTCGGCAAGGCAGGCTTCAGCGGCCGCTTATTCTCCCTTCTTGCCCGTGAGCAGATCAACGTGATCCTTATCACTCAATCGTCGTCGGAACACAGCATTACATTTGCCATTCATCCTACTGATGCTGCGAAAGCACAGCGGGTAATTGAGCATGAATTCGAACTGGAGTTATTAGCAAAAAAATTGGAGGCACCCGTTTTTGAGAAAGGATTGGCCGTGCTTGCAATTGTCGGGGAAAATATGAAACAAACACCCGGTATTTCGGGAAAGCTGTTTCACGCGCTGGGAAGGAATGGTATCAATGTAAGGGCTATTGCTCAGGGCTCATCAGAATACAATATTTCTGTGATCATCTCCAAAGATGACCTTAACAAAGGCTTAAATGCAGTTCATGATGCCTTCTTTGTTGATCTTAATAAAACACTAAATCTGTTCTGCCTGGGTACTGGAAATATTGGTAAAACCTTATTTCGTCAGGTTCAGGAACACCGCCAGTTTTTACAGGAACACAATGGCATTCAGATCAGAGTGGTGGGGATCAGCAATACCCGGAAAATGTATTTTGATCCGGACGGAATAGATCTCGAAAACTGGGAAAAAACCCTGGACTACTCAGGTCACGCTGCAGATCTGCCAGGTTTTGTCGAAAAAATGAAGAATATGAACCTGCCGAATTGTGTTTTTGCGGATAATACAGCGAGTTTAAAACCGATAGAATTTTATCACGAGATCTTCAGCTCAAATATTTCAATTGTTACTTGTAATAAGATTGGCAATTCCTCAAGCTACGCCCAATACAAGCTGTTCAAAGACACGGCAAGGATTCATGGCGTAGATTACTTCTATGAAACTAATGTGGGTGCAGGATTGCCCATAGTTCGCACGCTTAAAGATCTTATGGTAAGTGGCGATAGAGTGCTCAGTATTGAAGCTATCCTTTCCGGTACGATCTCCTACATATTTAATAACTACAAAGGCGATGTCACTTTCCATGATATCGTGAAGCAGGCGCAGGAAAAAGGCTATACAGAACCTGATCCTCGTGATGATTTGAAAGGAACCGACTTCATGCGTAAGATGCTCATCCTTGCCAGGGATGCAGGATATCCGCTTGAAGCCGAAGATGTTCACATCGAAAGTATGTTGCCACAATCATGTATCGATGCCCAATCGGTCGATGAATTCTACGACGAATTGAGAAAGGAAGGTGCTTTCTTCGAGAACCTGAAGAAACAGGCTGAGGATGGTCGTAAAGTTCTGCGATATATCGCAAAGCTTGAAGATGGCAAGGCAACGATCAACTTGCAGATGGTTGACGATACGCACCCATTCTACGCGCTTTCCGGAAGTGACAATATAATTTCCTTTACAACAGACCGGTATAAAGAACGTCCAATGGTTGTGAAAGGACCAGGAGCCGGAGCCGATGTAACAGCTGCGGGGGTATTTGCAGATATTGTGAATGTTGGCGCACAATAAAGCTCTCCGAACGAATGAATTTGATAATTTTGATGCACAGGGTGAAAGGCATATGCGTCAGAGGGAAATAGTTTAAAATGAATAGATCAGTTAAAGTCTTTGCTCCGGCGACGGTAGCGAATGTTGTTTGTGGTTATGATGTCCTGGGCTTTGCTGTCGACCAGCCAGGAGACGAAGTGATCATGCGTATTAAGGATGAGCCCGGAGTAATTATAACAAAGATCAGCGGTGATGAAGGACGGTTGCCTTACCATCCTGCTAAGAATACAGTGAGTGTGAGCGTACAGCATTACCTCGAACACATTGGACGTACTGATGTCGGAGTGGAGATTGAACTGTTCAAGAAAATGCCCATTGGCAGCGGGCTTGGGTCAAGTTCTGCGAGCACGGTTGCGGGATTATTCGCGATAAACACGTTAATGGGAAAACCCTTAACTCAGATGGAGCTTGTTCCTTTTGCCATGAAAGGTGAAGAAATGGCGTGCGGAACGGGCCATGCTGACAATGTGGCGCCGGCCTTGCTTGGCGGATTTGTGCTGATCAGAAGCTATGAGCCACTAGACATTATAAAACTGCCATACCCTGAGGAATTGTATTGTTCAATTGTATTCCCTCACGTCGACGTTCCAACACGCGATGCCCGTAAAATTATCCGTAGCAATGTATCATTGAAAGATGCTGTCGTGCAGTGGGGGAATGTGGCCGGCTTGGTTAGTGGTCTATTTTTGAAAGACATTGATTTGATCTCACGGAGCATGAAGGATGTTATAGTGGAACCTGTGAGATCTATCCTGATACCTGACTTTTACAAATTGCGGGAAATTGCCATGGAAAACGGCGCGTTGAGCTTTGGCATTTCCGGTTCTGGGCCATCGGTTTTCACGTTTACGCGGAATGCTGACGATGCTCAGATCATCAATGAAAAACTCAGGAAACATTTCCTGTGGCTGGATACTGAAAGTATCTCCTACCATTCTCCAATTAATTCCAAAGGCCCGATAATATTAGATTAAATGCAACTCTACAGTACTAATAATAAAGGCCTTCGGGTATCTTTTAAAGAAGCCGTTTTCAACAGCCTGCCTGCCGACAAAGGCTTATACATGCCCGAATCAATTCCTGCATTAGACCCGGAATTCATCCGTAGTCTTCACACTTATAACCTGGCTGAAATAGCTTTTAAAGTGGCTAAGAATATCCTTAATGATGACATTCCCGACCAGGATTTGAAGAGTATTATAGATGATGCTATAAATTTTAAGGCGCCGGTTGTGAAACTGGAGGAACAGGTACATGTTCTGGAACTTTTCCATGGACCTTCTTTAGCCTTTAAAGATTTTGGCGCCCGCTTTATGAGCAGGGTGATGAGCTACTTCCTTGAGGCAGGTGAAAAGGAGCTGAATGTACTTGTTGCAACATCCGGGGATACCGGCGGGGCAGTGGCACTTGGATTCCTGGGTGTGACGAATACAAGGGTCACCATTTTATATCCTAAAGGTAAGGTAAGCCCTATTCAGGAATTGCAGTTAACCACCAATGGCCAGAATATCAGAGCTATTGAAATAGAGGGAACATTTGATGATTGCCAGTCTCTAGTGAAGCAGGCATTCAATGACCCCGAATTAAAGCAGGAGTTTCGTTTAACCTCTGCTAACTCGATTAATATCTCCAGGCTGATCCCTCAAACATTTTACTACTTTAATGCCTATGCTCAACTGATGCGGGAAGGCAAAACTGAAGTGATCTTCGCAGTGCCCAGCGGCAACTTCGGGAATATCGGCGCAGGTTTTCTTGCCTGGAAGATGGGCCTGCCTGTTAAGCAGTTTATCGCAGCAACCAATATTAACGATACCGTTCCAGCCTTTTTGCGCAGCGGTGTGTATGCCGCTAAGCCTTCTGTTCAAACTTACTCGAATGCGATGGATGTGGGCGATCCAAGCAATTGGGTGAGGATCATGGATCTTTTCCAGGGCAACAGTGATGACCTGAAAAAACTCTTGACTGCTTATACATTTAGTGATAAAGAAACGCTTGACGCGATAAAGAAAGTTTATAGCGAACAGAACTACATTATGTGTCCACATACCGCGATAGCCTGGCTTGCTTCTAAGCAGTGGTTAAAAGATCATCCGAACGAAAACCCAGAACTTGTTTTCCTATCAACAGCTCACCCCTGCAAATTCCCGGATATCTTCCCGCAGGAAATAGCCGCAAAGATCGATGTCCCTTCCCAGGTGCAGGAACTCGAAACTCGTGAAAAACTTGCAGTTACTTTAGGCAAGGATTTTGAAGGGTTTAAGAAGTATTTGTTGGATAATTAAGTAGTGAGTATCTAGTATCAGGTACCAAGATCGATGACGAGATATATCAAGTGTTCCTACTAAGTGTGTAAGTGACAGGTTAGCACCTAGCGGCATTTTAGGTACGTTAGCCTGGTAACTGGCAACAGACAACTAGCAACAGATTCCGGACCAAACCAACCAAAAACCGTACCTTACCTATATGGGCAAATTCACCGTTCCCGAAAACACCATCTACATCTGTCAGGGCAGCAAATGCTCGAAGCGGGGCAGCAGGGAATTGTATAAAAATTTGAAGCACTATCTGAAGAGTATGGGAGTAAAGAATGATGTTGAGCTTATCGTTACCGAATGTACCGACAGGTGTAAATACGCTCCGGTTCTGGCTGCTCAGCCTGCCAATATCTGGCTGCACGAGTACAATGCAAAAGATGTTGTGAAGTTGGTTGACGATCTTTTAAAGAGTAAGTAAAAGGCCATCCTTTTGGGACAGCCTTTGCTTTTTAATCTGCAGAATATTTAATATTCGCGATGTTCTTATCAATATCCCAATAACCTGTTCCATTCTCGCCAATTACTTCGAATAATTCGAGAGCCCTGCGAGCTATGTATTCTTCTTCACGTTGTTCTCTCATGAACCAATTAAGGAATTCAAGTGTGACATAATCCTGCTCTTTATGGCAGCGTGCCACAATATTCTTGAATGACTGGGTGATCGAAATTTCCTGATCAAGAGCATCTTCGAATACTTCGCGGAAGGTGCTGAATTCATGTTTTATATTACTAATCTCCGGAGAGATAGCCGTCCCGCCCATATCAAGGATGTACTTGTAGATTTTTAATTGATGTTCTCGTTCTTCGTGAGATTGCTTAAAGAAGAACTCTGCCGAGCCGTCGAAGCCATTGCGGTCGCACCATGAAGCCATTGACAGATAAATGGCCGAAGAATGTGCTTCTTTTTTTACCTGCTGATTAAGAAGGGTTTCGATTTCTGTTGACAGAATGCTTTTAATACGCATCAGATCTTTCATAACCTAAGTATTAATATTGTTTACTAATAAACAAACTTAACTATAATAAGTTGCAGGAATTTGAAGAAAGGCAATATGGAGTTAATCTAAATTAAGATACGATCAGGCGGTCAAGGCAATCGGTGATGATATGATTTAGGCTGAACATAGTGAACGCGCCCTGCAGAATTTCCTTCAGGTAGATAATTTCGATACCCGATAAAACAAAGCAATTGTCCTTTAACAGGATAATCTCGATATCGGCGTGTTCAATAAGCGTGCACATATGACCAAGATCCACCTTGTCAATTATTTTTTTCAGATCACTAAGTGATTGAAAGCTGAGCCTGGAAGTTTTTCCGGAGAAATTAAGATAAAGGCATTTCTCTGCGTCAGATTGATAGACTCCGCCTTTCGAAGTAACGAATACTTCTATTAATTCAGCTGCAGCGATGAGATCCTTGTCTAACATTGACTACAAAGATCGGATTATTTAGAAGGAATCCAAATAAAAGATTGAAAAAGAATCAAGAGCCAAGAATCAAGACACGTTGCGGATAAAAAACAAATTCATTGCAGAACTTGAAAGTCTTGATTCTTTACACTTGGTTCCTGGCTCTAAAATAGCGCTTCTGCAATCCTTTTCCTTGGTCCGGGATTACTCATTGTATAGAAATGAAGTACCGGGCGCCAGCTTCAATAAGTTCCTTACACTGCTGGACAAGCCTGGCAACTGGTAACCCGCAACGGGCAACCCACTAATAACTAAGGTTGGGACCCAACCACCTCTCCACATCCTCCAGCGTCATCTTTTTCCTCACGGCATATTCTTCTACCTGATCCTTGTTGATTTTTCCAAGGCCGAAGTAGCGTGATTGCGGATGTGCAAAGTAGAAGCCGCTTACAGCTGCTGTCGGGAACATCGCGAAGCTTTCTGTGAGATTGATCCCGGTAGCTTTTTCAGCGTCAAGGATCTCAAATAAGGTAGCTTTCTCCGTATGATCCGGGCAGGCAGGATAACCTGGTGCCGGACGGATCCCAGCATACTTTTCTTTGATCAATTCTTCGTTTGAAAGAGTTTCACCCTGAGAATAAGCCCAGAATTCTTTCCTGACAAGCTCATGCATCCGCTCTGCGAAAGCTTCAGCCAGACGGTCTGCAAGTGCTTTTACCATGATGCTGTTGTAGTCATCGTAGTTCTTTTCAAATTCAGCCACGAGCTCGTCCACGCCAATACCAGTGGTTACGGCGAAACCGCCCCAGTAGTCAGCAACGCCCGATTCTTTAGGCGCAACGAAATCAGAAAGAGCATAATAAGGTTCCCCGGCAGCTTTTTCAGCCTGCTGGCGAAGAGTATGAATAGTTCTGAAAACTTCGGTGCGGCTTTCGTCTGTGTAAAGTTCAATATCGTCACCAACAGAGTTGGCAGGCCAGAAGCCTATAACGCCATTTGCTTTCAGGCTTTTGTCTTTTACAAGCTTGTTGAGTAATACTCTCGCTTCGTCATATAATTTTTTAGCCTCAGTTCCCACAAACTGATCATCAAAGATTTTCGGGTAGCTTCCGCGTAATTCCCATGTATGGAAGAAAGGCGTCCAGTCGATATATGGTACCAATTCCTCCAGCGAAAAATCTGTGAACACCTTCGTCCCTATAAATGCCGGTTTAGGTGCAATAGATCCGTTAAGGTCTATCTGGAATTTCTGAGCCCGTGCCTCCTCTATAGTTTTAAAACGTTTGTCGGATTTTTTGCTCAAATGAGCCTCACGAGCCTTATTGTATTCGTTATGGATATTAGTGATATATTCCTCCTTGTTGTCATCGCTCATCAGCGTACTGCAGACAGTAACACTTCTTGATGCATCAAGGACGTGAACTGTTGCACCCGAATAATTAGGAGCAACTTTAACAGCCGCGTGGATGCGGGAAGTAGTTGCACCGCCGATGATCAATGGAATACTGAATCCTTCACGTTCCATTTCCTTAGCAAAGTGCACCATCTCATCAAGAGAAGGAGTGATCAGACCGCTAAGGCCGATAATGTCTACGTTTTCTGCTTTGGCAACCTCGATGATCTTTTGTGCCGGAACCATTACCCCAAGATCGATCACCTCGAAATTATTACATGCAAGCACTACCCCAACGATATTCTTTCCAATATCATGAACATCTCCTTTTACAGTAGCTAGCAAGATCTTACCGGCGTTCTTACGCTGATTGCTGTCGGCGTTATTTAATTTCTCTTCCTCAATAAATGGCAGTAAGTAGGCTACGGCTTTTTTCATCACCCTTGCTGATTTTACAACCTGTGGCAGGAACATTTTCCCCTGGCCGAACAGGTCACCAACAATGCCCATTCCATCCATTAACGGCCCTTCAATCACTTCAAGGGGTTTCGCATATTTTTGACGCGCTTCTTCTACATCATCGTCGAGGTAATCAATAATTCCTTTTACAAGAGAATGCGATAGTCGCGATTCAACACTTTCCTTGCGCCATTCCTCATCCTTCACCAACACTTTGCCCTTGGTCTTGATAGTTTCTGCGAAATCTACAAGGCGTTCGGTGGCGTCCTGACGACGGTTTAACAGCACGTCTTCAACCAGCACGAGCAGATCTTTCGGTATCTCTTCATAAACTTCAAGCATACCAGCATTCACAATTCCCATATCCAGACCGGCTTTGATGGCATGGTAAAGAAAGGCAGAGTGCATCGCCTCACGCACGGTATTATTACCTCTGAAAGAGAACGAAATATTACTTACTCCCCCGCTTACTTTAGCGAGAGGCAGATTTTGCTTGATCCATCGTGTCGCGTCTATAAAGTCGACTGCATAGTTATTGTGCTCCTCAAGGCCGGTTGCAACGGTAAGGATGTTCGGATCGAAAATGATATCCTGCGGAGGGAAGTTAACTTCATTGACAAGAATGTCGTATGAGCGTTTACAGATCTCTTTTCTTCTTTCCAGTGAGTCTGCCTGCCCATTTTCGTCAAATGCCATTACAACAACAGCAGCGCCGTATTGGGCAATTTTTTTTGCGGACTTTATGAATGCTTCTTCGCCTTCTTTCAGGGAGATGGAGTTTACAATACCTTTACCTTGCAGGCATTTCAAACCAGCTTCAATAACCGACCATTTCGACGAATCGACCATGATGGGCAGTTTGCAAATATCAGGCTCCGATGCGATCAGGTTCAGAAATCTCACCATCGAGGCCTCGGAATCGATCATTCCTTCGTCCATGTTTATATCGATGATCTGCGCGCCGCCTTCTACCTGCTGACGTGCAACTGATAGCGCTTCTTCAAAGTCACCGTTCAATATAAGTTTCGAAAATTTAGGTGAACCTGTGATGTTTGTACGCTCCCCAATATTCGCAAAATTAGTTTCAGGAGTCATAGTCACCGGCTCCAATCCGCTTAGACGCAGAAATGGCTCGGGAACACCCGGAACTCTTGGCGAAAATTTAGCCGCTTTCTCAGCGATGCACTTGATATGCTCAGGTGTAGTTCCGCAGCATCCGCCAACAACGTTCACAAAACCGCTTGCCATGAAATCCTCCACCAAATGGGCAGTTTCATGCGGAAGCTCGTCATAGGCACCAAACTCATTTGGCAGGCCGGCATTTGGATAAGCCGAAATATAGCATCCCGCCTTTTGAGACAGTTCCTCAATGTGCGGGCGCATGTCTTTTGCTCCTAAAGCGCAGTTAAGACCGATGCTTAAAAGATTTGCATGGCTTAAAGAATTTAAAAATGCCTCAACGGTCTGGCCGGATAAAGTTCTGCCGCTGGCATCCGTAATGGTGCCGGAGATCATGATCTCTATTTTTTTGCCGATCTCGTTCTCATAGTTTTTAGCAGCAAAAAGCGCAGCTTTAGTGATCAGAGTATCTGTAATGGTCTCGAATAAAAGTACATCAGCACCTCCTTCAATAAGCCCTTTTACCTGCTCATAATAAGCATCAACAAGCTCATCAAAAGTAACTGCACGATAACCCGGATCATTTACATCCGGCGACATAGAAGCCATTTTTGTCGTTGGGCCTAAGGCTCCTGCCACAAAGCGTGGTTTATCAGGATTTCTAAGCGTGAATTCATTGGCTATTTCTTTCGCAATACGTGCACCCTCGTAACTCATCTCATAAGAGAGATCTTCCATCTGGTAATCAGCCATGGAAATGCGCTGTGTACTGAAAGTATTCGTTTCAATAATGTCGGCGCCTGCCTCCAGATATTCGGCATGGATCGCCTTGATTATATCCGGACGGGTTATATTAAGAAGGTCATTATTACCCCTTACGTCACAAGGATGGTCTTTAAACCGCTCGCCACGAAAATCCTCTTCAGTAAGTTGATAGCGCTGGATCATCGTACCCATTGCGCCATCAATAACCAGTATGCGTTTCTTTAGTTCTTCTCTTATGCTCATATATTATTTAGATATGAGATGTGAGATGGGAGATGTGAGATAGCAAGTAACCAGCGATCAAATTCCGCTCAGTCAGTCTCATACCTCATATCTCATATCTCACATCTATAACAGGCTTATCTTCGAAAAGTCGGTATGCATTGACTTTCACTTATCTGTTCCGCCTGGGGCGGATAGAATGTAGCACCTTGTTAGCACAGGTTGCTAAGACTTCGCAGGGTCTAATCCCTCCGTCTTTCTGAATAAGCAGTGCAAAGGTGGGGGATTTTTCGGTAAAAAGCAAATTGGTTGGTTAGTTGTTGGTTGTTAGTTGTTCGACTGGTACGTTAGTCCAACCAATAACGAACCAACTAACAACTACTTACGTCCTCCAAACAACCTCAATAGCATAATAAACAGATTAATAAAATCGAGGTAGAGGGTAAGGGCGCCCATGATTACCATTTTATTTGCTGAGGCGTCGCCGTATTCTATGCCGGCGGCAATTCTTTTAAGGCGTTGCATGTCATAAGCGGTTAGGCCGATGAATAATGCTACGCCGATAAAGCTGATTATGTAATCAAGCTGGCTGCTGCCTAAGAAGAAATTTACAAGACTTGCGACAATGATCCCGACAAGGGCCATCATCAGGATTGAGCCGAATTTAGTAAGGTCAGTCTCTGTGGTATAGCCAGCTATGGCCATTACAGCAAATAATACGGAGGCCGAGATAAAACATCCCAGTACTGAAGCCGAGGTGTAAACCAGGAGAATATAGCTTAAGCTGATGCCTGTTGTGGCCGAATAAAGCACGAATGCCAATGCCAGGACCGGAAAGGATAAGCGGTTTAAACCGAAAGACATTAGAAGAACGAATGCAAGAGGAGCGAACATTGCAATTGTGCCAAGGCCGGTCCTGCTTCCGCTGATTGGATCGATCAACAAGCTTAGTAAGCCTGCATCAGTTGAAAAGAAATATGCAAATCCTGCCGAAAGCCCAAGAGCGATAAACATCCAAAGGAAAACATTTGGAAGAAAGTTTCTTGATGTGATGGCACCGCCGCGCTGTACTAATGGGTTTTGATCGAATTCAAAGGCATTTCTTACTTCTGGCATAACAATGTTTTTTTCTAAATTTAATGAAATTTTATCAATTCAACCGTCTTCCTAACTCCAGCTCTACATTTTTGAAAAGCTGCAGAGGCTTCAGGTTCCTCCAGTTCATATCATCCAGGTTGCCCCCAAAATTAATATAGTAATCAATATTGTTGCGCTTAAATTCGCTGATGACATGCTCACGGAAATTTATTCCGGCAATCCAGCCTTCATCTGCGTCCTGAAACCACTCCTCGTAATAACAGTCATCTGAAGAATGGAAGTTCAGTATATTCTCACCAATCAGGATGAACTTATTAATGCCGTCGGTTACCATCAGGTCGAGGATCTCCCGCTTGAGCATCATAATGTCATTATGCAGCGCATCATTCCACTCACCGATAAATTCGATGACGGCATAGCCTCTGTTGTAATCGGCGTAAAGTACCTTTAAATATAGTGTTTGAGAACCAAAGAAATCCCATTGAGGGTGGATGAGATAGTTGTAGATCTGCTTATCGAATTCGAATTCATTATACTTCGTTTCAAAGAAGGGGGAACGGGGATCTTCGGAAGCTTCATAATCATCGCGCCATCTGTAATATGGTTCTATTTCATGCATTGGCTTTTTTATTTCTGAACGGAGAACTGTTCAATTAATTTTATGCCAGATCCATGTCGTTTTTTGGTGCATTGTCAATAGCCTTGCGAACACTGCCATATTTATCAAGCAGCTTTTGCGCAGATTCCTGATCCACATCCGTAGATTGCATTACCATATTGACCGCTCGTCCAACAAGCTTAGTATTGGTCATTTGCATATCAACCATCTTATTGCCTTTCACTCTTCCCAAACGGATCATTGTTGCCGTACTGATCATGTTTAATACAAGCTTTTGGGCCGTTCCCGACTTCATCCGGGTCGATCCGGTGACAAACTCAGGGCCAACTACAACTTCGATAGGGTATTTAGCTTCCGCGGCAATGGCGCTCTTGTCATTACAAACAATACATGCGGTTTCAAGGCCGTTTTCATTGGCTTTGCGCAAACCTCCTACCACGTAAGGTGTTGTTCCCGAAGCAGCTATTCCAACAACTACATCTTTATCATTTATCCCGTATGTTGAAAGATCTTCCCAGGCCTTCTCCATGTCATCTTCTGCGTTTTCTACAGCTTTCCGGATGGCTTTATCACCGCCAGCAATAATTCCAATAACCATATCAAACGGCACTCCGTAAGTCGGAGGGCATTCAGAAGCATCAAGTACTCCCAGCCTGCCGCTGGTTCCAGCTCCGATATAAAACAAGCGTCCTCCCTTGCTGATCTTCTCCACAATCACAGTAACTACTTTCTCAATTGCAGGTATTACTTTTTCAACAGCATGTGGTACAGTAGTGTCTTCCTTATTAATGCCGTGCAATAAATCCGCAACCGACATTTTTTCTAGATCATTATAGTTTGAGTCCGCCTCCGTAGTTCGTTTCATTTTTTAAATTTGATGCCGCTAAAATCGGAATATTATCCAATAGCGTAAAATATTAATCAACTAATATACATTCATCCGACTAATTGACCGGAAAAAGGCAAAAAAAAGCGGTATTTTTAAATTTTGTAACACAAAGATAGTGTTAAACGTACATTAAGCGACTAACTTTACGTTCTGATTCTGGGAATATTGTAATGGGCTCTTTTACGAGGAAAAATTTGTGGATTGCTGCAGGCTATGCAGCGGTGTTAGTGGCTGGTTTGTTCCTGGGGCCCAGGATTGCTTCGAATGATGGAAATCCCCGAAAAAGATCCTTGCTTGGTTTTGAACTTGGAGGCCGTGTTGATAAGGTTGAAGAGGTACTTCAGATCATTAACGACAATTATGTAGACTCTGTAAAAATTGATACCGTCAATAACATGGCAATCCAGGAGATCCTGAAACACCTGGATCCCCACTCTGCATACCTGGGCCCCTCAGAAGCTCAGTCTCTTTCCGAAGATCTCGAAGGCAACTTTGATGGTATCGGTATCGAATACTATATTCTTAACGACACATTACTAGTTACATCCGTCAGCCCGGGCGGCCCGGCATCTAAAGCTGGGCTTAGACATGGAGATAAGATCCTCGCCATAAACAAGCAGGTGGTATCGGGTATCCAGATCACGCAGAAAAAAATTGTTGAGCAGATAAGAGGCAAAAAAGGCACTCCGGTTGAGATCCTTGTGAAGCGTGATACAACAAGGAAAAATTTCAGTGTCTTAAGGCAAAGAATTGTGGTTAGCAGCATCGACGCTGCTTATATGTTAAACGAGCAGAGCGGCTACATTAAGATCAGCAAGTTTGGCGCACAAACCGATGAAGATTTCCATGAGCAGCTTCAAAAGCTGCAGAAACTTGGATTGAAAAACCTGGTGCTTGATCTTCGCGATAATGGCGGGGGCTATCTGAGTGCAGCAACAGGACTTGCCGATGAGTTTTTAAAAGATAATGAGCTGATCGTTTATACAGAAGGCTTGCACGAGCCCCGAACGGATTATTTCGCCAGCTCCAAAGGGAATTTTGAGCAGGGAAAATTGGTTGTGCTTATCGATGAAAATACGGCCTCCGCAAGTGAGATTGTTGCGGGCGCAGTGCAGGACCTGGAACGCGGGACGATTATCGGCAGGCGTTCCTTCGGTAAAGGCCTGGTGCAGGAGCAATTCGATTTTGGAGATGGCTCAGCGCTGAACCTGACAATAGCCCGGTATTACACGGCATCCGGACGGTCAATCCAGAAATCCTACAAAAAAGGGAATGATGCTTATTATGGTGAGGTTGGCGATCGTCATAAGAACGGCGAGCTGGCTTCTGACGGTAGAAACCTTAGTGATACCCTCTTTGACAAGAAGAAAACCTTTACTACCAAATCCGGCAAAGTGCTTTATGGCGGCGGCGGCATTATGCCCGATATATACGTCCCCGTTGATACAAGCGGATATACCAGCGCTTACTATGCGCTGGGGGCCAGGGGGGTATTAAACGAACTGGTCTTTAATAGCCTGGTCAAAACAAATCCAAAATTCACCTCTTTGGAAGAGATTTTAAGGAATTTTAAGCTGGCCGGCGCAGATATTAAAAAGATCGTGCAATTGGCAGCAGCAAAAAAGCTTAAGATTACTGAAAAGCAAATTGAATTATCCCGGAAGGAAATAGAAACCCAGATCAAGGCTTTGTTTGCCCGGTACTATTTCGGGGATGAAGGGTATCATAAAGCTTTAAACTCCGGCGACCAGGCCATCGCCCGATCGCTGGAAGTTCTTAAATAGCTTATTATCTTATAGAATCTACAACAGCGCTGTCAACTCCAACTGAATCAACACTAAGTGTATCAGCAGCCATTGCAGCATTTAAAATAGAATCAGCCGCAGCAGCCTGCGCGATAGAATCCTGGGTTTCTTTTTCTTTTTTATCAATGCTTGTACACGCTGCTGTAACTAATACAGCAGCAAATAGTGGAAAGATTATTTTCTTCATGCTTTATGTGTTTAGTATATAATTATTTCTGTCTGAAGTAGATTTGGATTGGAACCCCGGTAAAATCAAAATGTTCGCGGAGTTTATTCTCAATAAAGCGTTTGTATGGCTCCTTGATATACTGGGGTAAATTACAAAAAAATGCAAACATCGGTGATGCACCGTTGATCTGGGTAATATATTTGATCTTGACATATTTTCCCTTCACAGCAGGCGGAGGGAATTTCTCAATGATCGGCAGCATTACATCATTCAGCTTTGACGTCGGGATCTTCTTCAGCTTATTTTCATAAACTTTAGAAGCAGCTTCCAGCGATTTATAGATCCGTTGTTTCTCGACCACTGATGTAAATACAATTGGAACATCGCTGAACGGAGCTATTTTATCCCGGATAGTATCTTCAAATACACCGGTTGTTTTGGTATTCTTTTCAATAAGATCCCACTTGTTTACCAGGATCACCACACCCTTTTTATTCTTTTCCGCCAGGTGGAAGATGTTGATGTCCTGCGACTCAATACCCTCAACCGCATCAATCATCAGGATGATCACATCGGCCTCTTCAAGCGCTTTAATAGTACGCATCACCGAGTAAAACTCGATATTCTCTTTTACTTTAGTCTTTTTACGTAAACCAGCGGTGTCAATAAGCATAAACTCATGTCCGAACTGATTGTAATGAATATGAATTGAATCCCGGGTAGTACCAGCAATAGGGGTAACAATATTTCTCTCCTTGCCAATCAATGCATTGATCAGAGAGGATTTCCCAACGTTCGGGCGGCCAACGATTGCATATTTCGGAAGCTGGTTTTCGTCCTCAGGCTCGTCTTCAAAATGTTTGATCATTTCGTCAAGAAGCTCGCCGGTTCCTGAACCTGACATAGCCGATAATGAATAGATCTCACCCAGCCCTAAACTGTAAAAAATGCTGGCATCATTGAGCCTTTGGTTATTATCAACTTTATTCACAACCACAAACACAGGTTTCTTGCTGCGGCGCAAAAGCTTTGCTATATCATCATCAAGGTCGGTAATACCGGTAACCACATCAACCATGAAAAGGATCACCGTAGCTTCCTCGATGGCGATAATAACCTGCTCACGTATCGCTGCTTCAAACACATCGTCAGAGTGCGCTACATAGCCTCCGGTATCAATTACCGTAAAATTCTTATCCGTCCACTCAGCCGTGCCGTAATGCCTGTCGCGGGTTACCCCGCTGAAATCGTCCACTATAGCTTTCCGTGTTTCAGTTAGCCGGTTATATAACGTCGACTTTCCTACATTGGGGCGGCCTACTATTGCAACTATGTTACTCATTTTGTTTTGGTATCAAGTATTAAGTATCAGGATTGATGACCGGATAATTATACGTACTGTTTTCAAATTATATAAAAGATCGTTCAAGCGAAAAGATCATTTTTTGTATTTCTGATATCTTTAATTCGATATCATTCATTTTTGTCTGCTCCATCAAATTTAACCGATGCGCTACGATTAGTTGAGTTTCGAGTTCAAATGCAGACCCGAGATTGATTGACAAAAAGTATTTTAACTCTTTGTTTGATTTTCGTCCACATCCTTCAGCGATATTAGATGGAATCGAAACTGCTGCTCGTTTCATCTGTGAAACCAGTCCATATTTTTCATCCGAAGGAAAGCAAGAAAGTGCCGAATAAATTTGTGTAGTTAAATCAATTGATTTTTGCCACACCTTAAGTTCTTTGAAGTTGTGCATTTCTCAAACTCATATTTTATTCGCTGTTCCATCGGTGTTTTTTATCACCGGCGGACATTTTTTATTATCCGGCCTCGTGTCTTAATACTTGATACTAGCTACTTGATACTCTTTCTTAGTCCTCGTATCCGAAACTCTTCAAATAATTCTTCCTGTTCCTCCAATCCGGTATAACCTTCACGAACATCTCTAAAAAGACTTTCTTCTGTAGGAACTCTTCCATGTCCTTACGGGCATAAGTGCCTACTTTTTTTAACATTTCACCGGCTTTCCCAATGATGATATTTTTTTGTGAATCACGTTCTACTATAATTTCCGAGCTGATGCGGACAATCTTAGGCTCGTCTTTAAAAGCAGTAATGATTACCTCGGTACTATAAGGGATCTCTTTTTCGTAAAGCTTAAATACCTTTTCACGGATGATCTCAGACACAAAGAAGCGCTCATTACGGTCTGTCAGGGTGTCCTTGTCGTAATATGCCGGGTGTTCAGGCAAATTATCCATGATGAACTGCATAACGGCAGGTACATTATGGTCGTGTAAAGCTGAAACTGCAAATACCGCTTTTGGCTTCAATGTTTCTTCCCAATAAGCTACTTTTTCCTTGACCAGGTCCTCCTGAGATTTGTCGATCTTGTTGATAATCACCGCAATAGGGGAGGTCGTTTTAGCTAATTTTTCCAATACATCATTTTCATCATATTTTTCATTGATGTCTGTGACAAAAAGGATAATATCGGCGTCGACCAGTGATCCATTGACGAAGCTCATCATAGATTCCTGCATTCCGTACACCGGCTTGATGATGCCGGGGGTATCAGAAAATACGATCTGGTAATCATCTTCATTTACGATGCCCAAAATGCGGTGTCGCGTAGTTTGTGCCTTTGGAGTGACTATGGATAGTTTTTCACCAACCAAAGCGTTCATCAGCGTGGATTTTCCAACGTTGGGCTTTCCCACTAGACTAACAAATCCGGCTTTATGAAACATGTAAAATTTATTTTGAAATTTATTTGGACTGCAAAGAAACGAAATATATCTTTGCAGTCCAATTTAAAAGCAACACAGAGTCGTTCTTTAAGCTTAAAATTGTCGTTAATATGGCCTGGCCATCGAGCTTATAACTCGTTAAAATTATGCGTTCGGGATGGAGCCCCGTAAATACTCGTCGGGCTTATAAACCCGTTAAAATTTATAATACAGTGCGGGATGGAGCAGTTGGTAGCTCGTCGGGCTCATAACCCGAA
>NZ_JBBJNI010000120.1:0-13717 GCF_037719425.1 Daejeonella sp.
CTAATTGAAAAATAAGATGTTGCATAAAAACGTCAATGGTAGGAGGTACGACGAAAGCAATCGCTGAACTCCAACGACGGGATGAATCTAACCAATATTGTACAAGAGGCATTGTCATTACGAGGAGGTGGGACGAAGCAATCAATACACCTCCGGAAACTTCTCCGGATTACTATCATTCATCATTTCGTAAACGATCTCGATAATATCATCTAAAGAAGGCTTGGTGAAATAATCACCATCTGAGCCATATGGCGCGCGGTGCGCCTTCGCGGTAAGGGTGCGGGGTTTGCCGTCCAGATATTGATATCCGTTTTGAACTTCAAGGATCTGCTGCATAATGAATGCGGAAGAGCCGCCCGGAGTATCTTCGGCAACAACCAGCAGCTTATTTGTTTTGCTTAGAGACTTGACACAAAGCCTGTCAAGGTCAAATGGTAATAGGGTTTGAGGATCCACGATTTCTATAGAAATACCCATCTCCTGAAGCTCATCTGCAGCTTCCTGAACGATGCGTAAAGTAGAACCGTAGGATACGATTGTAATATCGGTACCCTCACGAACAATTTCCGCCTTACCAAGCGGGACGGTAAACTCTCCAATATTAGAAGGCAAGCTTTCTTTGAGGCGGTAACCGTTTAGGCATTCTATCACCAAAGCAGGTTCATCACCTCTCAATAAAGTATTGTACATCCCCGCAGCCTGGGTCATGTTTCTTGGAACGCAGACATGCATTCCCTGCAATGCATTAACTATGACGCCCATCGGGGAGCCGGAGTGCCAGATGCCTTCCAAACGATGTCCGCGGGTACGAACAATAAGCGGCGCTTTTTGCCTGCCTTTTGTCCGGTAGCTTAAGGTAGCAAGGTCATCACTCAATATGTTCAGTGCATATAAAAGATAGTCAAGGTACTGGATCTCTGCTATCGGCTTCAATCCCCGCATCGCAAGACCAATACCCTGCCCAATAATTGTCATTTCGCGAATTCCTGTATCGGAGATACGCATTTTGCCGAATTTCGCTTGCAGGCCCGCAAAGCCCTGGTTCACGTCGCCTATAGCGCCAACATCTTCACCAAACGCTATTACACGCTCATCTCTTGTGAAATTAGCTTCGAAACAAGCGTTCAGGATCTCACGGCCGTCAACCGTCCGGGCTTCACCTTCATATTCTGCTTCGACAACAGGTATACTTAAGGGCGAATCAGATGATCCGGTAAAAAGCTTTGAGTTGTAGCGGTCAAAATTGCTGTCATGCTGCGATTTGTACCATTTCAACAGGTTGCTTTTAGCTTCTGACTTTTCTTTTCTTAATTTTCTGGCGGCTAGCCTAACCAGACTTACTACATCCTTACGGGATGGCTCCGGACTTGCTGATAAAGCTCTCGCATCCGCAATCAGTTCATCGTTTCCAGTCTTCTCTATCAGTCCGGCCGTCACTTCCAGTTCCATTTTCATCATGGCATTGAAGTCTGCCCATGCCTGTTTCTGGCAGTTTCTGATATAGTTTTTTGCTGTATTCTCCAGCTGGATCAGTTCCTCATCTGTCGCAACAGCAGATTCAATCATCCACTTGCGCATCTGAAGCATGCAATCGTATTCATTTTCCCAGTCTATGCGCACCTTGGTTTTATATCTTTCATGTGAACCGGAGGTTGAGTGGCCCTGAGGCTGCGTCATTTCGGTTACATGGATCATTACCGGTATATGCTGTTCGCGGCAGATCTTAATTGCCCGTTCATACGTTTCACACAATCCCGGATAATCCCAGCCCCGAACCTTGAATATCTCATATCCTTCACCCATCTCATCCCGCTGAAATCCCTTAAGGATCTCGGAGATGTCCTGTTTAGTGGTCTGATATTCCGCAGGAACTGAAATTCCATAGGCATCATCCCATATAGAGATTGCCATCGGTACCTGCAACACTCCGGCAGCATTAATTGCTTCAAAAAAGATCCCTTCGGAAGTTGACGCATTGCCAATGGTTCCGAATGCAACTTCATTGCCGCCTACAGAAAACTTTTTAAGGTTCTTTAAAGCAGGGTTGTTGCGAAACATCTTGGAAGCAAGAGCCAGACCTACTAGCCGGCCCATCTGTCCGCCTGTAGGAGATATATCTGCAGATGAATTTTTAAGTGCTGTAAGATCCATCCAATCGCCATCCTCATCAAGAGTGCGGGTAGCGAAGTGACAGTTCATCTGACGCCCGCCTGAAGCAGGATCAGCATCGATATCGGTGTTTGCGTAAAGCTGGGCAAAGAATTCAGGCATGGTAAGCATCCCTGAAGCAAGCATAAAGGTTTGGTCCCGGTAATATCCCGAACGCCAGTCGCCGGCCTTAAAAGCCTTGGCCATGGCAAGCTGAGCAACCTCTTTACCATCTCCGAATATGCCAAATTTAGCTTTCCCGGTAAGAACTTCCTTGCGTCCCAGAAGACTGGCCTGGCGACTTTCATAAGCAATTTTATAATCACTGATTATAATGCTCCTGAAATCTTCAAAGCTTAATTCTTCCTGATCCTGCAAATTACTCTCTACCACCTTGGTTCCTTTCATAGCACAGCTTGTGGGTCAAAAATAACAAAAGCCAGCTGGAAAAGATAATCGGTTTACAGAATATTAGTTCGATTTTTCTCTGACTTGCCAAATATAAATTTATACCGTAAGCTAAACAAGTGATATTTCGGTTGTTGGAATGATTATTGAAATATGTATATTAGTTTATATTTGTGTAAATTAATCATGATATGAAACATTTTATGAAATTATGCGCGGTGATCATAGCCTTTATCGGTTTCACTGCCATGCAGGACGGAACTAAGGCTGATTTTAAGTTTGAGAAAGAAACTCACGATTTCGGCAAGATTGTACAGGGAAAACCTGTCAGCGTAGATTTCGTGTTTACAAATGTTGGGGAAGATCCGTTAATTATTTCTAACGTAGAATCTACCTGCGGGTGTACTGTGCCAAAATATACCACTAACCCGGTGCTGAAAGGCGGAACTGGTACCATAACCGTTACTTTTAATGCTGCAGCCGTACAGCCAGGGTTCACCAAAGCTGTAACTATAAAATCTAATGCCCGTACTCCTGTTAAAGTACTTTATATTAAAGGTGAAGTTGTAGCTTCCAGTACAAGGTAGTAAGCAAAATATTTATGTGTAAAACCTCTCCCCAACCGGAGAGGTTTTTTATTTTTGCAACATGCCAGAAATATCAAGTAAAGGCAGGCAGATGCCGGCCTCCCCTATTCGTAAGCTTACCCCCTTTGCTGATAAAGCAAAACGTGATGGTAAAAAAGTATTTCATTTAAATATTGGCCAGCCTGATATCGAAACGCCGGAAGGCATGCTGAATGCTATTAAGGATGTCGACTTTAAAGTTTGGGCTTATACCCCATCTGAAGGTACTTTAGCTTATCGCACCAAACTTGCAGAATATTACAATAAGCTTAATTATAATATAGATCCATCACAGATATTAGTTACCGTTGGCGGATCTGAGGCAATCACTATTGCAATGCAGGCTTGTGTAAATGAAGGTGATGAGATCATCATTCCGGAGCCTTTCTATGCAAACTATAATGGTTTCGCATGCATGAGTAATGTGGTTGTAAAACCGATCCTGTCTTTTATTGAAAATGGCTTTGCCTTACCGGCGATCAGCGACTTTGAGAAGCTGATCACGCCAAAGACAAAGGCGATCATTATATGTAACCCGAATAATCCGACCGGATATCTTTATTCCCGGGAAGAGCTTGAAGCGCTGAAGGTGCTTTGCCTTAAATATAACCTCTTCCTTTTCTCCGATGAAGCCTACAGGGAGTTTTGTTATGACGGAAGGGAATTCATCTCCCCCATGCACCTTGAAGGACTTGAAGAGCATGTTGTTATCCTTGATACAGTTTCCAAGCGTTATAGTGCATGCGGTGCCCGTCTTGGCTGTCTGATCACAAAGAATAAAGAGGTTATTGCCGCCGGACTGAAATTCGCACAAGCGAGGCTAAGCCCGGGCATGGTAGAACAAATAGCCGCGTCAGCTGCAGTAGACACACCCGACAGTTATTTTGAAAAGGTTAATAAAGAATATACGCTTCGCAGAGATACACTGGTAAAACGCCTGAATAGTATTGATGGTGTATTTTGCCCTAACCCGGGCGGAGCATTTTATGTGGTAGCAAAATTCCCGATAGATAATGCTGATAAATTCTGCCAATGGATGCTTGAGGATTTTGAACACGACAATCAGACAGTGATGATGGCGCCTGCGACAGGATTTTACAGTTCTGAAGGTACCGGGAGCAATGAAGTGCGTCTGGCATACGTTTTGAATGTTGAAGATCTGGAATTGGCTATGACCTGCCTGGAGAAAGCTTTACAAGTTTATCCGGGCCGCACAAGCTGATCTTAACAAGGATATGAGTGGGATTTCGTATCTTTGTATATACTTTACCACCAAAATTAACGGGCCCGACCGGAATTGACAGGATGGAGATAGGTATGTAAGCATGCAGCGCGTTGTGAGACTAGCGCTTAAATCTGAACTCTCAAACCACAATTGGCGAAAATAACTACGCCTTAGCTGCTTAATTTAGAATTAAGTAAGCTTTTGTTCCGTCAGGTTCTGTTCTGTAATCTGACATCAGGGGCATCGAAAAACAGGACTGGCCAGGATTTAATGATGTGATAATCCGGCGAGACAAGACATCTACGGAAGAAGGTACAGGTGAGCGGTTGACCTTCCCCTTCCCGACAATTAAACAACAGCTAAGCACGTAGAAAGCATAATTTGTCCCATGTTTGGACGAGAGTTCGAATCTCTCCGGGTCCACTTGATGATTAAAAAGCAGGCAGCAGCCTGAGCGAAGCAAAAAAGCAAGCCCGCAGGGTTTGCTTTTTTTGCATAGCGATGGATGCCAAATGCGCAGCATTTGCTGCTTTTTGATCCCCTTCACGGGTTAGGAGAGTTCAGCGAAGCTAATCTCTCCTAATCCCTCATCTCAAATTCACCTCCACAAACCTCCGGCAATAATCCTCGATCATTTCCCGGACTTTCCTGAATTCCGCAAGAATTTCCTCTTCCGTCCCCTGCGCCTTTGCCGGGTCAGGAAAGTTTTGATGAAATTGTTTAGCCTCGCCAGGGAAATATGGGCATTTCTCTTTTGCATTATCACAAACGGTGAGTACAAAATCGAAGTCAATCCCGCTGTATTCGTCAATATGGTTCGACGTCTGGCCTGATATGTCGATCCCGTCTTCTTCCATAATTTTAACAGCGCACGGATTTACACCGTGTACCTCCACACCCGCACTGAATACTGTAGCTTTTCCACCCGCAAATTTTCGCATAAATCCTTCTGCAATCTGACTGCGGCAACTATTGCCGGTACACAAGATCAAAATGTTCTTCATCTTACCAATCAGCTGCAGCATTCCGGGCCGCAGCATGCAGCTGCTTCTTTCGAGGGCCTCTCCGCAAATACCGTAACACTGAATATGCCGGTTGTACCAGCTCTGAGCGTTTTTATCCCTTCAGCATCCAGATAATTTTTGAGGATATCATCGGGTATGACAATTGACTTTTCCTTTTGAATTACAACATTTGCGAAGCCGTTTCCCGAGATCATGTCCAGGTAAGCATCTCTTTGAATTGCTCCGGATACACATCCGGCATACATTTCTGCTGCCTCGCGCAGGGCAGCCGGCAATTCCCCTACCAGTACAATGTCCGAAATACTGAAATGGCCGCCAGGCTTTAACACCCGGAATATCTCCTTAAGAACTGCATCCTTATTAGGAACCAGGTTGAGTACGCAATTGCTCACTATGACATCAGCAAAATTGGCTGAAACAGGCATGTCGTCTATATCCCCCTGGCGAAATTCTACATTGTGATATCCTAACTTGTCGGCATTTACACGTGCTTTATCCACCATTGCCGGAGTAAAATCGATGCCAAGTACTTTGCCCGTTTCACCCGTTTCTGATCTGGCGATAAATGCGTCATTTCCAGCGCCGCTGCCCAGGTCTATAACAATATCTCCGGGTTTGATCTTTGCGAACTGGGTCGGAAGGCCGCACCCAAGACCTAGGTCCGCATCGGCATTATAACCCTCAAGATCTGTGTAGTCATCAGTCATTATATTATAGACTTCGGTCGAACATGCGCTTGCCCCGCAGCAGGAAGATGCATTTGAATCTTTATCCTGCAACGCGATCTCGCTATATTTTTGCTTTACTATTTCCTTTAATTCTTCTTCAGTTTTCATAATCTATTTGTTTTATTGTAATATTACGATGGTTAAATTCAAAAAAATATTAACAGCAGTTAGCGCCACTTAAGTCAACTTCCTTAAAGAAGGTGCTGAACAGATCCCTATAGCGATTCCATATCTTTGGATCAATGCAATAACAAATGCTTGAGCCTGCAATAGAGCCCTGAATAATACCTGCATTCTTCAATTCCTTTAGATGCTGAGAGGTTGTTGCCTGGGCCAATCCCAATTCATCAACCAGATCACCGCAGATACAGGCATTCTTTTTTACGAGATATTGTAAAATGGCAATGCGGGCAGGATGAGCTATTGATTTGGCCATTGCTGCCATGTCATTCTGTTCTTCTGTAAAAAGGCCTGTCTTGCTTGCTCCCATGCTTAATAAACTATATCGCAATATTACGATTAATTAATTTACATTTCCAAATGATTTTATTTTTTTTATGATTATAACCGCATCGGTTTCTCTGTGATCCAAAACAGTTAACCTGTTTCCGGGGAACACTGACGCAGCTAATGCAAAAAAATAGAACAACACAGATATTTTGGTATTTTTATTGTTCTTAAGGTGAACATCCTGAAAACTCCGGGACGTCTTTTATACGCATATTAAAACCAATGATTAAGAAGATCCTGTTAATTATCCTGCTATTCCTCGGCTTTACCCTTCCTTCCAAAGCAAATTTCGAATTCAACAGCAACTGTCTCAAAGCCTATCAGGCATTGTTTGATCTGCGCATACGCGATGCAAAAGCTCTTATTCAGCTTGAGAAGAAACAAAATCCGAATAATGGAATTACTATACTCCTCGACAATTATGTCGATTATTTCACGCTGCTTGTAACCGAAAACAAAGCAGATTACGACCGTTTAAAGAATCTGAAATCCAGCCGTCTCGCTGCCTTAGAAAAGCAAAGTAAGAATTCTCCTTACTACCTGTTCGCGCAGGCTGAGATCAACCTGCAATGGGGAATGCTGAAGAGCAGGTTCCAGGATTACATGTCATCGGGACTTGATATCAAAAGGGCCGACAATCTTCTGTCAGAAAATGCGGCAAAATATCCCTCGTTCTTACCAAACAAGAAGAGCGCAGGACTAATAGACGTGATCTTTGGGTCCCTTCCATCAAATTTAAAGGGAGTTTTCTCAACGTTTGGGATCAAGGGAAATGCCATTACAGGGATAAGGACTTTGGAATCCCTGGCGACGACCCTGCCGCAATCTCCTTACAGTTTTTACAAGGACGAAGTGATATTCTTTTTGTGCTATATTGAGACGGATCTGATCCACAATAAAGCCAATTACAATAAAATAATGGCCTTAACCTCGTCTATGGATGATATTAGCCTTCTTAAAACATATCTTCAGGGTTATGTCTCAGCGAGAAGCGCTCAGAACGACCGTACTATAGACTATCTGTTAAAGCGTCCAAAAGGAGATGATTACATAAATTTCCCGGCTTTGAACTATCATTTGGGCAACGCCAAACTCAACCGCATGGATAATGACGCTAATATTTACCTTATCAATTACATTAAAGAATATAAAGGGATCAATTACATTAAAGACGCGTATTTGAAGCTGGCATATTACTTTTATTTACGCGGTGACAAGGCGAGGTACAACACGTTTGTGAAGATGGTGAAAACACAAGGGAGCCTTTATGATGAAAAAGATAAGCAGGCTTTGAAAGAAGCCAATGATGTTGCGCCTGATGCCGATCTGCTGAAAGCGAGATTATATTTTGATGGAGGCTATTACCCGAAAGCCCTTGCGGAACTGGCCGGAAAAGACCCAGGCGATTTCAAACTAAAGCGTGATCAGATTGAATTTTCTTACAGACTGGGCCGGATCTATGATGCGTCCGGACGGGATACCGAGGCTTTAGCCCACTATCAGAGAGCCATGAATGCGGGTAAACTAACTTCTTATTACTACGCAGCGAATGCAGCATTGAGTATAGGAAGCATCTACGAAAAGAGAAACGATAAAGCAAAAGCGTCGTCATTCTACAAACAAGCCATCGCCATGAAAAATCACGAGTACGAGAATAGCATCGAGACGAAGGCAAAGGATGGATTGAAGAGGATCGGGTATTAAGATCGGTATCGGGTGTGAGGTATCGGGTATTAGGAATTAAGGGTTAGGTATCCACCAGCTCGGTCTACACTGTCAACTTGTCAAGGGCCACTCTCAACTCTCCACTGTCAACCGATCAACTAGTCCTCAGTGAACCGGAATTGTTTCTTAATTGCCTCTTTGTGGTGGGTGTTGATCTTTTGGCTTAATTTCTCGAAGTCAAATTCATGATTGGTCCCGCAATCCAGCATGTGAAAATAAACAGAGGGTTTCACGCTTTCAAAGTATTCGATTAAGTTACTGCTCCACAGTAGCTGACAATCTCCTTTAATCAAAGGTATAATGTGCGCAATACCATCTTTCATAACTATATTCCGCACGTGATTTGATTCCAGGTTTCCCTGAGGATAAATCAGCACGACATTTCCAGGCTTTCTAAGTAGTTCGGCAGCATAAGCTAGGCTTTCGTTAACAGAGGGACTGCCGGGAGCAATAGAAAAGAAATTTGCATACTGAAAATATGGGTTTTTTTGAAGCTGTTTTTTCAGGATCATCGTGTATACCTTTTGTAGGTCAAGTTTCTTTTGGATAACTTTTCCGCAGAGATAATACGCCGCAAATCCATCCAGAAAACTGAAATGATTACACATGAGTAAATAGGAGTGTCCTGGCTTCACATCCACGCTGTTGATGACCAGCTTGTTAAACTTAATCCTAAAATACCATTGCACAAAAAGCGCGACGATTTTCATTATCAGCGACGGCGCGGGTTTTGGTTTAATGATCATCGAGTATATCGGCTAAAACTTGAGCAAAGTTACGATTGATCATATCATGATTCTCATTAATCACAACTTGCTTGACAAGATTGATCTTTGAAATATACGCGCTTGCGATTCCCACCGGGTAATTTTTATCCCGTTCACCGAAAATAAAAACACTCCGGATGTTGTGCCTGTTGAGCTGGCTGATAAACTTGTCCGGATCAATATCCAAAAATCGCATATAGCTTGCACACGCGTAAAAACTAAATCGAAGCTCGGGACTGCATATCTCTTTAAAAAGAGTGTTATATGTATGCTGGTCGATGATTTTAGCTTTCTTCAGAAAGGCTAAGAACCCGATTAGTCCTTTATCACTAAGTGCCATACGTTCCAGCATTTTATTACCAACGCGATTTGAGCTGAGGAAACGGAGAATCCTCCCGGGCTTTAAGCTGGACGGTGCAGCTATAAACAACTCATCAACATGTTCAGGTATTTCTTCAACCAGGCTTGTGGCATAGTGCGAGCCCATGGAGTATGCTATGGCTGAAAACTTATCGATGTTATTTACTTCACAGAAATCTGCAAACAACTTACCTAATGCAGCTTTTGTAATTCCTCTTCTGACAATGTCTAAGCTCTGATCCTGAAGCCTGGTTTCTTTATGAAAGAATAGGTCAAATCCGTAAAAGGTGTATTGATCGCCGAGTTTCTTTTCCAGCAGTATAAATTGCTTGCCATGCATCCCATATCCATGAAAACAGAACATGTGTTTTGGGCCACTGCCAAATTTGTAGTAGTGCAGTTGTACCAGCGGATGTTCGAAGTAGTGATCCGTCATGGCACCGGGTGTTTAACGATAGCCAGAGCCCACACATAATCTCCGTCATGACTGATGGTCAGGCTGATCTGAAGCTCCTGCATTTGCGCAGGCAGGATTACCTGGGGTTTACCTGCAGGTTTTTCACGTTTAATCTCAATTTTTTTAAAAGACAAAGTGCCCGTTCTCACCTGCTTTACAGCTTTATAGATAGCTTCCTTTGCAGCCCAGGTAGAGGCAAATCTCAGCAATGGTTCACTGAAGCTTTCACAATAGGCTATTTCGTCTACGGTGTATATCTTTTTCTTAAACAGTTCATTAAACGACTTCCGGAAATGCGGCATGAATACTAGATCGTTCCCTGCTGCGAAACCCTGTTCCGGTTTATACGTGCTGATAGAACCGAGTAGTTCGTTATTCATCGATAGCTAAACCCATAATATTGAATCCTCCATCCACGTAATGGATGTTTCCTGTCACTTTCTGTGAAAGGCCTGAAAAGTAATACAGAGCCGTATCCGCAACATCAGAAGCCGACACATTCCCAAGCGGTGCCGTAACTTTTCCGATCTTACGAAGCTTCCTTACACCGCTGACACCTCCGGCGGAGGTTGTCATAACTAGGCCAGCAGATACCGCATTTACCCTTACACCGCTTTTACGAAAATAACTCGCGAGGTAAAGCATGATATTCTCCAGTGCAGCCTTATTGACCGCCATCCCTGCATAATTGGGGAAGACCCTTTGCGATGCGTTATATGTCAGGGTTAGTATAGATGCATTCGGAGAAAGTAATGGTTCGGCCACACGGCATATCCTGAGAAGGGAATAAGCGCTGATGTCAAATGAGTCCGTGAGATCCTCGAAAGGAATATCAATATATTCAGGTGCGGGCTCATCGCTGCCGGGTAAACTATAACACATCACCTGCTGATTCCCGAAGGCGACTCCATGAAGAATGTAGTCAATCGGCCCGGCTGTATTATAAATACTAGTTAAGAGGTAGCTGATAGCAGATTCGTCCCGAACGTCCGCAGGTCCAGATAGCCTATTATCCATACCCGAGCTTTCCATAAGGGCCAGAACCTCGTCTTTGGTATCTTCAACATAACTCAACGCCACTTTACAGCCGGATTCATGAAGCTTAAGCGCAACCTGGTATGCGATGGAACTGTCGTTCCTCACTCCAAAAATCACAGCTACCTTATCCTTATTGTTGATCATGAATTATCTTTTGAAATTAATATCGCGCTATTTGTGCCTCCGAAACCATAATTCAAACAAGTGATGGTGTTGATTTCTTTCGCAAAAACCTGCTCAGGAATCAAACCTCTAAAGGCAGCAACTGGTGAATCCGGTCCGTCCCAGTTATCGGAAGTTTGAAATGTTTCCTGTTCTTCTTTTAGCTTAAAGGAATTCAGGCAGGGAAGCACTTTCTGATTTTGAAACATGAGTAATGCTGTAACAAATTCTACTGCGCCCGCCGCTCCCAGGGTATGTCCGAACTGAGATTTAGGTGCGGAAATATGATAACCTTTATCGCCCAGAGAATCAACCACACTTAATAATTCGATAGCATCACCAGCAGGGGTTGATGTGCCATGTACTTTAACTACATCCGGAACAATACCTGATTTGCCAAGCAGCCCTGTCCACAGCCGCCTTTGCCCCAGGAATGAAGGGAAAAACATATCGCCGTCCCCGTCAGAGTTATTAAAATAGCTGTCAATAACTGCAAGGACATTTGCTCCCCTGGCTTTCGCCATTTCATAATCTTCAAGGCAAACCACTCCGGCTCCAAACGAGCAGACAAACCCATTTCTGTCAACGTCAAAAGGCCTCGAACTTGCACCTGGTTCAAAACCCCGGCTCAATACCTGCATCGCATCGAAGCCGATAAACGTTTCAAGTGCAGTGCCCTCTACTCCGCCGGCAACCACGCGATCCTGTATCCCATATTTTATCAAACGATAAGCATGGCCTATGTTACCTAATCCTGTGGCACAAGCAGAGCTTATGGCCTCACAGACCCCCCGATTTTTAATCAGGCAGGAAACATTCGCAGCTTCCCGGTACACCATTGACCGGTCTACCGAGTGTGATCCCGGTGCGCGTGCTTTCATCCCAAGTTCAAAAAACGCGTGCCAGGCGGGCCGTTGAATCTCATGTCCGCCGCTACCTGAACCGATAACTACACCGGTTTTTTCTGAACGTGTTTCCTTCTCCGTCCAGCCCGCCATTTTTATCGCGTCCTGGCTGCTGATCATTGCCCAGATACTCCCCATATCAGCTGTTGCAAGGTTTGCGTCAGGCACTCTTCCCAGATGATCAACATAAACATCCGGATATCCTTTAACATAATCCGAATAGATCACCTCGAGATTCAATTCCTCTTCAGACACATATCCTGAAACCACTGATCTGATATTCTTACCATAGGCCGCGGCTTTCTCCCAGGTCCTGATCAGGCTCTGATTTGTGAAAAGCTTCTCGGAAAAATCCTGCACTCCACTACAGGTGGGGAAAACCCCGCCCATGCCCACCACTGCAACTTTCCGTCCTCCTAATTCCATATTAGCTTTCCTTGTTGCTCTTTAAAATCAGATCAACAATATCTTTCACCTTCGATCCCATATCATCTATATCATCATCATCGAATTCAACTCCAAATTTCTGTTCAGCTTTTGCAGCGATATTAATTAATTCCGTAGACGGTGTTCCCAGGTCAGTGATAAAATCAGTTTCTTCTGTAACATTCTTTAACTTCTCTGGATCTATAGTTCTCACAGTTTTAAGGATCTCAACCAAACCGGCAATAATTTCTTGTCTTTCCATTGTTTCTTTTTAAAACGCTTCTTTTTTTATAGCTCGTCCTGTGATATCCCACAGCTCAGCAACGAGTGTAAAGTCCTTACTCAAATCATAGTTCTCCATCTGCTCGCGGGTGAATTCACTAAAATACGAATCGAGATCCAGCGCTGCAGGAACTTTATATATACGGCCCTCGCAAACCATCTGTCTGAACTTGTAGAATATTATTTTACCAATACTCATAAAGGTTTCCCCTTCAGCAATATAGTTATGAAAAAGAACCCTGCCAACACTTATGAAAGCGGGTATAAACCTATTTCTCAATTCTTCCGGCCCAAACTTATGCTTCCGGCACTCGAGGAAAGGGCAACACGAACCCACCGTCGCCTGTGCGAATGCCTCTATCTGGTCTACTCCGCGGAACAATCCGAAATGATCCTGCACATCCCTCGCTTTAGCGGTGTAACTCGCGACAATCCCGTGATCAGGCTGATGCCAATGGTATTTGTCGACATACAGTTTTGTTGGTCCATGGAGGAGTATGTCCTGGGGCAGCACCCCGATCAACGTTTCCATTCTATATCATTCCTCCGTTAATATCTATAGTACTTCCTGTTATATATGATGCATTTTCAGACAACAGGAAGGCGACCGTTTCAGCCACCTCGTTTGCCTTTCCAAATCTACGTGCAGGGATCATCGCTAAATACTTTTCCCGTTCCTTTTCAGGGATCGCATCCGTCATCGGGGTTTCTATAAAACCCGGAGCAATACTCAACATCCTGATCTCGTGTTCGGGATGAAGTTCGCCAACTTCTTTTGCCATGGATTTGGTAAAAGCGATCAAGCCCGCTTTTGTCGCTGCATATACCGCCTGAAATGCATTACCTGTTTGACCTACACAGGAACTGACATTAATAACCACGCCCTTTTTACGAAGCCCGAATATTTTAACGACTGTCTTAG
>NZ_JBBJNI010000006.1:0-734 GCF_037719425.1 Daejeonella sp.
GAAAAACCTCTGCGAACTCCGCGTTAAAATCTTCGGAAATCCACTTGTCGGAAATCCACTCAGACCTCAGACCTCAGATCCCCAATCTCACCTTACCCCCACCTTCCCCAAATACACACTATCCGAACACCTGTCGCGCTCCTCGCTAACAAAGCCCAGATAAACATGCAATTCTTTCCCCTTCAAATCCTTACAGTCCAGCAATTGCTTTCCTTCGCTCCGGCGTTCACCGCAAACCTCACCTTTAAAATCCTGCTTCACATCATACGCGAGAACCATTGCCCGGTCAGTATCACCCTGAATTGCTTCCCATGTAATCTCTAGTATCCCTGGCTTCGGGTTACTAACAGCAGCTGCGACAGGCAGGGGCAGATCTCCCCATGAGATCAAAGCTTTTGACGCATCCACTTCCAGATCCTCAGTCATAGCGTTCAGTTTGAGATAGGATAAAGCGCTCCCAAATCCATGCTGTTTTGCTGAAAAATTTTTGAAACCAATCCGCACAAATGGCGTGATAAGCTTTAGCCATTCCTGACAAGCAGCCATTTTCTTACGATTATCCAGCTGTTTTTGCGTAGGTTCTTTCGAAATTTTTCTTGGTAAACCGCGAATGATTCCTTCCCCATTTCGGGTGTAACCAACAACAGTCCCAACCTTTCCGCGAAAGGCGCCCATAATTCCATTGATTAAACGTGCCATAATCTTTTCTTTAAGGTGTATCGGCTTTATACGAA
>NZ_JBBJNI010000006.1:744-51955 GCF_037719425.1 Daejeonella sp.
TTATACGAAAGGTGTCGGAGAAATGTTGCTTTATTCTTGTGAGGTAGGTCAGTGCTTAGTCACAGGTTAGTCATAGAATTTCCGATGAGCTCCTTTCAACTTCCCTAAGACCTCCGAAGAACCTCCGAACAAGCTCCGAAGGAAAGAGTGTGTTAGACTTGATTCTGTAATGTAATTTTAGGGGCCAGGAATGGGGGTTGGATTTGGGGTTTTTGTAGCAGGGGTGCTTATGTGAATATAGAATTTTTTTTGTTAAACCTTAAATTTTCTATTCGAATTTTTCAATAAATGCCTTCTGGTTTTCCTGAGCTTAAAATTCTAATTTTCGCTTGTCACCTCAGTACCATACCGGATTGCCGCTTCAAGTACATCAACATTTATATCTTTCAAAGTTTTGAACTTAATGCAATACCCGGTCACGCTTGCCTTGCCCAGGTCTTTTCCAAACGTTTGGGCTAAGAAGGTTTTATCTTTGATACTGATTAATACTAATAGAGATACCGGTTGTGTTTGCGCTCATGCCAATTTGAAAAAACTCCCTGGTTTTTCCGTTAGCATATTTTATGGTGTGAAATCCGTAGCCAATAGTGGGATTACTAACGATTTTATTTTCGCTGTTTTTGCCATCGGAGAACCATAGTTTACATCCTGGGAGGAGGTCAAGGGTGATGCGGCGGTGCAGCTCCTGGAGGTCACTGCGTTTTGGTTCGGGTTGGGTGGTGATGTAGGTTTGGATTTGTTGTTGTAGGTCCATGTTAGGTACGGATGATTAACCTTTAAATATATTATTGTGCCACTCAATATAATCAGAATTTGGCTTCTCAATTATTTGATTTGGAAGGTTTAACAACTCTTTACCATGATATTGATAATATTCCTTTCCATTCTCAAATTCCTCCTTAATTGCCTTGCTGATTTCAACCTTGTAGTCTTTAGTAATAGTAATGTATCCACAATCAAAAAGCTTGTGCATGTCAGACCTTAGTAATATTCCATTTGAGACGTGATGTGGCCCCTGCTCATTATAAGGTTTAATATGTGCAGCATCTAAAACTGGCAAAGTTTTTTCACCACTGATTGAACATCTTCGACTGTATGCATCCGTAACTAGAACGCGAAATGCTCCCTGACCGATTCTTGGTTTGTGCAACCCTGGTTTTCCATACCCGGGCCATTCGGAATCGGAAAAACTGAGCGGTGAGCCGGGTATATTTAAACCAATATTAGAGTATTTTTGTATGACCAAGTCAATTTGATTCCACAGTTCAATACCTGCTAACGTAGTCGTGTCAAACCCTTTCCCTTGCACTATTCCAGTTTTACTCATATATGGATCAACGGAGATCCAATCTTCTAGCCGGAAAAAAATAGGATCAGTTAGAACTATGCATCCAATTGTGGGATTCAAGGTTTCTTTATCATTTCGGTAAGCTAGAATGGATTTTGAGAATTCATGGAATGATCTTGAGCCATTTCTCTCTCTAAACACATCCCAAGCCATGTTCAAGGGTAACAGTGTATGACTAGAAAAAAAGCCAACTCCGCCTATGACATGATATGGGGCTTTTAATTTGAAGAGAAAAGGTTCTCCTTGTTGAAGAATTCTGAAATTTGTACCACCGCCAGGCTGCCAGAAATTGATATCCTCAGGAGAAATCTTGCTCAAATAATTAAACCAGTTGTGATCTGTTGTTCCGAGGTAAAACTTCATTAATATTTATCTATTCTAAATTTTTTTCATGGTACTATAAGAAGTTATTTTAGTATTAGGGAATACGAAGGTGCTTGAAAATCAAAGTGAAGACTATAATGCGAGATTTAGATTATTAAACCTAATCACAACTTTCCACCATTCCAAATAGTTGTTAATAATATTTCTCTGAAGTTCAATTACTTGTCTCGTCACATCACCTTCTTGTTTTCAATCATTCGCTGTGCATGGAAACTTTAATAGCAGTACTTACTGATCCATCTAAACCTGATCGAAGCAAGTAGCCGTTACTAATATCATTAGAGAAAATAAATGTGCCTGGCAAATTCGATCATTTTGTTGACGTCAACAAAATGATCCCGCACCTCATTGCCGGTCGTTTTGCATGTCTCCTTTGCCTTTTTTCATAATAACCAGCTTTGTTCGAATTTACGAAATGTACAGCGCAGCTATTTGTTTGTTGAAACGTAAACCGTTAATTGCTTTTTTACCAGAGTGCTTTTCAAAATAGAGGTTAGCAGCATCCCCAATAAGCCACGGTCTTCTTCAGCTTTTTAGACCAGGCGATTTTTCGATTGTATTCGTAGCTCAATAAGTATGAAAAGCCTATTGCTGTGCGGTCGGTACGGATATCATTCCAGATCTTTAAATCGGAATAGTCGGTGTCGGTCGGGTCTTTTGGAGTTATAGCGGGCGTCAGGAAATTTTTCTTATCGAAGAATTCTTTAACTCTTTTTAGGATATATTCTTCTTCTTGTTTTACGCTGAAGCCATCAATCTCAAGCTCATTGGATAGCGAGAATCCCTCAAACGTCTCATGGTACAAACGAATTCCCCTTGGACTAAAAATTTCGAAAGTCGCCTTTGACTTGAGTAGCGTATTTCCTGTAAGGGTTAATTTAAAAACATCCTGTGTTTTAGGATCAGAGAACGCATGTTTAGCGGTTGAAGATGCGAGGATTTTTTGAGCATGCGCTGGTATGCTCATTATCATCAGACAAAAAAATAAAAGACAGTTGCGCAAGCTTAGTTTTCCCATGTGAAAAAGTGTTAAGATAAAAATACAAAAAAGGATGAATGATTTTCCTGTTAGTAATCCTCTCCGCCCGGAATCCTATGAATCTTATAATCCTCCTAATCCTAATCCCACTCTCAATTTTTCTCCCTATTTTTGTGGATTGCATCCCAAATTGTTAATGGACAAACCAGTCATCTCCAGCCTTCCCGGCATTTACTGTAACTCTCAAAGCACCTATTCCCGGTTTTTAACCAGGGAGGTTAAGATTGGCGAGATTGCGATGGGCGGGGTGAATCCTATCCGGATCCAGAGCATGACAACTACGGATACGATGGATACAATCGGTACTGTGGAGCAGTCGATACGGATGGTGGATGCAGGTTGTGAGTATGTCCGGATAACAGCTCCAAGCATTAAAGAGGCCAGAAACCTCGGAGTTATTAAAAAGGAATTACAGCACAGGGGATATAATGTTCCTCTAATTGCAGATATACATTTTACTCCTAATGCGGCTGAAGAAGCTGCGCGGATAGTCGAAAAGGTAAGGATCAATCCGGGCAATTATGCGGATAAAAAGAAGTTCGAAAATTTCGAGTATACTTCACTAGAATATCAAGCTGAGCTTGAGCGGATATATAAGAAATTTACGCCATTAGTCAAGGTTTGTAAGGAATACGGAACTGCGATGCGGATCGGTACCAACCATGGTTCTTTATCCGACAGGATCATGAGCCATTATGGCGATACTCCTCAGGGAATGGTTGAGTCGGCGATGGAATTCATGCGTATGTGTGAAGACCTGAATTACTATAACCTGGTGATCTCCATGAAATCGAGCAATCCGCAGGTTATGGTTCAGGCTTACCGCTTGCTGGTTGAAACCATGGTGAAGGAAGGCATGAACTATCCTTTACACCTGGGCGTGACTGAAGCCGGGGATGGTGAAGACGGCAGGATCAAATCGGCTGTTGGGATTGGAGCTCTGCTCGAAGACGGTTTAGGCGATACTATTCGAGTGTCCTTAACGGAGGAGCCGGAAGCTGAAGCCCCTGTGGCGATTGCGTTGGCGGAGCGCTATGGGCTGCGCGAATTACGAATTACGAATTACGAATTACGGGCAGACGTACCCGGAGCGGCTAGTCCATCCAGCCCAACAACCAACAACCTGCCTACCGGACAGGCAGGCCAACAACTAACAACCCACCACTCCCCATACAGCTACGAAAAGCGTAAAACCACAGAACTCAACACCTTCATCGGCGGCCACCAGGTTCCACGAGTAATTATTGATCTCTCCACAAAGAATTTAAAAGACCCTGCGATACTCAGCGATGTAGGTTATATCTATTCGCCGATACTGGACAAGTATAATATGGGTGAGCAGTCGACGGACTTTGTTTACCTGGGAGATGAGCTGCCTTCATTCAGTTTTCCGGGCAATTTAAAGCAGCTTTATAACTACTCGACGTGGCGGAAGCTTCAGAATAAAGCTAATTGTCACCCCCTGTATACCTTGCAGGAATATGTTGAGGCAGAGGAGAAGGATTTTTCATTGAATCTGGTTTATATAACTAACGCTGATATTGACGGCGAGCTTTGCGACCGGATCCTGCTCGACAATACGCTGGTATTTGTTTTAGAAACGAATGAGATCTGCGGGCTTCATGATCAAAGGGCCGCATTTCTCCGATTTTTAGAAACGGGGGTGGAAGTACCTGTTATTATTAAAAGAAATTATGAGTTGACAGTTGACAGTGGACAGTTGACAGTTGTAAATCGGACTAATGACGCGGTAGTTAACTCTGGGGTTACCAACAACCAACAACCAACAACCAACAACCAACCGGTAAACGAAGCTGACAAATTCCAACTCTACTCCGCTACCGATATCGGCGGCTTGATGCTTGACGGTTTCGGCGATGGGATCTGGCTGGATGCACCGGATATCTGGCCTAAAACGATATTAACGACTTCTTTCGGCATACTGCAGGCTACACGCTCAAGGATCTCAAAAACAGAGTATATTTCTTGTCCGAGCTGCGGTAGGACCCTGTTTGATTTGCAGATCACGACCCAGATGATCCGCAGTCGTACCGACCATCTCAAGGGTTTAAAGATCGGGATCATGGGCTGCATAGTGAATGGGCCTGGCGAAATGGCCGATGCTGATTATGGCTATGTAGGTACAGGGCCTGGAAAGATCACGCTTTATCGTGGTAAGGAAGTTGTTAAGAAAAACGTAAATACGGAAAATGCGCTTGATGAATTGATTGGGATCATCAGGGAAGATGGGAATTGGGTGGAGCCGGTTGCTTCGCTTCACTCGCAATGACATAGTTTTGCTTCGCTTCACTCACAATGACATTGGGCTCAAAAAAAGCCTCTATGAAGCGTTGTTTTGCAGACAACTGGTTTCAATAATGTCATTTATAAAACTATTCAGAATTCGGATTTGAATTTATTGTCCTTGCGAGCGAAGCGAAGCAAAATTCAATACTTTTCTCGCAAACCAATTGAAGCTCCAGGGGCAGGTCGTCCCTCGTAAACGGGTGTTCGGAGCCGAATACATGGTTAGCGTGGGTGACTACAAATAGTTCCGCACTCTGGGAGCGCTTTTCCAGCTCTTTGGCCTGATCAATATTTACATTAATATCTTCGTCACCATGAATGATCAGCCATGGTTTGTTGACCCGTTCTGCCGCAATGAGAATATCATACGATCTGGCATGTTTTTCCAGGTCGTGAAGCAGATCGATCTTTAATGGAGTGTATTGTTTTGTACGGGTATTAAAGTTATAGATCACACCTTTCTGACGCCATTCATCCTCGTCTTCTGCTTTCCATAAGCTGTTAAATTTCGCAATGGAAGCCCAGGTAATTAATTTGTCAACGCGTTCGTCCTTTGCAGTCTGAATAATGCAGGTTCCTCCGCCACGGCTATGTCCGATGAGCGTTAATGAAACTGGCGCAGGAAATTCGTGACCGCTTTTTATAAAGTTGATCACATGATCCAAATCTTCAAACTCTTTGGTGAATGTATTGTCGCCAAAAGCGCCGAGGTCAACAAAGTCTTCAGGACTTTCCGGTGTGGTTCCGTTATGTGAAAAGTTAAATTTTAGATAACGAAGCCCGTGTGCAGCAAAATATTCTGCCACCATATTGTGAGTACCCCAGTCTTTAAATCCTTTAAACCCGTGCACGAAAACAACCATTGGAGCCCGCTCATTACCGGTTTTATAGGTCAGGTCCATTAAAATTGGCTTGCCTTCTGCCCCGTTTATTGTGAATGTTTGCTTTATGATCATATCTTGATAACGTTTTAGAGAGTATTACGTTTTAGGTTGAGGCTTTTAGGTTGTATGTTTGGCTGAAGAACTGAAAATTGAAAACTGAAAGTTGAATATAGCGTACCTAACGCAGTAGTAACTGAAAGCTGAAAATTGAAAGGTGAATATAGTGAACCTGACGCAGTAGTAGCTGAAAGTTGAAAACTGAATGTGGTGTACCTAAAGTGAAATACTTGATACTGAAAAGGGAAGGTAGGTGTCGTCTGCTTCAACTTTCAGTTTTCAGTTTTCAACTTTTGTAAAGTAATTTCAATAATGAAAATAAGCCTCCTCCTCCGAAATCTCGTCATTCTCACTGCCATCCTGCTCAACATTGGGTGCGATCAGGTTACTAAGAATATCGCAAGAAATAAGATCGAATACCATGAAACTATCAGAGTTGTCGATAACTTTCTAACCCTTACCAGAGTGGAAAATACGGGCGCGTTCCTGAGCCTGGGAAGTAATATGCCAGGATTTATTAAGTTAGTGATCCTAAATGTGTTGCCGGTAATGGTCATGCTTTGGGGATTATATTTAGTGATCGGTAAAACTAACATGTCGAAGCTCTTAGTTACGGGGCTTTGCTTCGTTATCGGCGGGGGTGCAGGTAACCTCTACGACCGGATCCGCTTTGGCTCTGTGACTGATTTTCTGCATATGAATTTTGGCTTATTTCAGACCGGGATTTTCAATATGGCCGATGTTTCGATAATGATCGGGATGGGGGTTGTTTTGGTTGATATTTATCTTAAGCAGCAAATTCTTCGTATTCAAGACATGGAAGAGTAGTACGTTATACGTTTTACGTTATACGTTGCGAGACGCCTGAAGTTTTATGTTTGCGAGGTGCTTAAATATTTTTTGCTGGCTATAGTTTGCATATTTACTTAAAGTTTGTAGAAGCTTGGTACGTAGTTCAGGAGACTTATAACGTACAACGTATAACGTACAACTCCACCTAATTTATAATCAGTCTAAACATCCGTGTTTACAAACAGGTGACACAGACAAAATCGCTTATTGATTACATTTGTGCCGGTTTTTTACTTTAGGATAGCGGGAATTGAAGTTTTTAAAAGTTATTGCATTTACACACAAGTACATAGACCTCAAGGATCTTGGGAAATTTGTGATTTGTAACGAGACGCTGGAATGCAGCCTCGAGCGTGTAAAGCAACGTTTCGATATTCCTGAAATCTTTTACGTCGGTACCTGCAATCGGGTGGAATTTGTGTTTACAGCTGACCGGATTCTGGATAACGAGTTTGTGAAGGAATTTATACACACACTAAACCTATGTATTCCGCAGGAGCAGATCGATAATTTTGTTAGCCAGGTTTCGGTTTACGAAGATATCGAAGCTCTCAACCATCTCCTTCGTATTTCATGTTCGTTGGAAAGTCTCGTTGTTGGGGAGAAAGAAATCCTTGCACAGGTCCGTAAAGCTTATGAGACCTGCAGGGTAGCTGGTTTTACCGGCGATTATTTACGCCTGGTCATGAGCCGTGTTGTAAAAACCGCTAAAGAAGTTTACACCCACACCGGGATCGCACGTAAACCGATATCAGTTGTCTCGCTTGCTTATCGCAAGCTGCGCGAACTGAAGATGTGTACAAATGCCCGTGTTCTGATTATCGGCGCTGGTGAAACCAATAAGAATTTATCCAAATACCTCCAAAAGCATAAATATTCAAATTTTGCCATCTTTAACCGCACGCTTGAGAATGCGAAAGTTCTTGCTGAAGAACTTGGGGGCAAAGCTTTTAATCTGGAAGATCTTAAAAGTTACAAGGAAGGCTTTGATGTTATCATAACCTGCACCAGTGCAACAGAGCCTGTAATTACCAACGATATTTATCAGTCACTGCTCAATGGAGATACTTCCAAAAAAGTAATTGTAGATCTTGCTGTCCCTAATGACACTTGCTGCACCGTTGTTGAGAAAAATCCGCTGACATTTATAGAAGTACATAGCTTACAGGAAATTGCGAATAGTAACCTTCAGGAACGTTATGAAGAACTGATTTTCGCCGAACGCATTATTGATCAAAACATTCAGGAGTTCAAACCTGTTCTAAAACAACGGCGGGTAGAAATTGCTATGAGGGATGTTCCTGAGAAAATCAAAGAGATTAAGGATACAGCCATAAATCGCATTTTCGCGCAGGATATAGAAAGCATGGATGAAAACTCTCGTGAGGTTTTGGCCAAGGTGATGAACTACATGGAGAAAAAGTACATTAGTGTGCCTATGATCATGGCAAAGGATATCCTGATAAATAATAGCTGACACCAATCTGATGCCGGTCATTTTGGTTAATTTTACCCCTCGATAATAGCCGACAATAACAAATGCCATGTCTGATAATATGCCCGGAATAACCGGAAATTCTAAAATTATAATTGGAACACGAGGTAGCGAGCTTGCATTATGGCAGGCTAATTTTGTTAAAGACGAACTCGCAAAACTTGGCCTTGATTCTGAATTGAAGATCATAAAGACTCAAGGCGACAAAATAATAAACCTGAGCTTTGATAAGCTGGAAGGAAAAGGGTTTTTCACCAAAGAGCTTGAAGACGAATTGTTAAGCGGAACAATTGATCTTGCAGTTCATTCACATAAGGATCTTCCTACAAATCATCCTGCCGGATTGATCATCGCTGCGGTTTCCGAACGTGAAGACCCATCAGAATTATTGATCATCCTTAAAGATTGTGTAGACATTCAGCAAAAAATGTCTGTGAAGTTCAGCGGAATGGTTGGTACATCCTCCAATCGCAGAAAGGCACAACTTCTGGCGATTCGTCCGGATCTTGAAGTTGAAGAACTGAGAGGCAATGTGCCTACCAGGATCCAAAAATTGCTGGATGAGGATTATGATGCGATCATGATTGCAAAGGCCGGTGTTCATCGCCTTGGGATCGATCTGAGCGAGTTTTATGTTGAGGAGCTTGATCCGATAGAATTTATTCCGGCACCTGCACAGGGCGTGCTTGCCATGCAGATCCGTGAAAACGATACAGAGCTTTTTCAAAAACTGCAGCCTTTGAACCATCAGGATGTAGCCGAACAAATTGGGTTGGAACGTAAAGTACTTAACCTTTTTGACGGTGGATGTCATATGCCGCTGGGTTGCTATTGCCGTAAGGACGGAGCTCAGTATCAGGTTTGGACATCAAAAGCCGGCGAAGGGGATGAATTTCCCGATCGCCTTTTTATGCAGTCAAAAACACTTAACGGACTGGCGGAAAAGATTGTTGCTAAATTTGACCCCGAGCGCAGGTTTCCAAAGAACGTATTCATCACAAGAGAACTGCCGGAATCCAGTTATTTTAGAACAGCACTTGAAAAGCATGGAATAGAGCTTGAGGGCCGGTCGCTTATTAAAACCTTCCCTTCAATAAATAAACTGGATTCACATATTCTCAGGAATACGGACTGGGTATTTTTCAGCAGCCGAAATGCGATTGAATATTTCTTCAGGCTGGATCCGCAACTGCCGAAAAAAGCAAAGTTTGGCGTATTGGGCAGAGGTTCAGAAGATGCTCTTCGCTACCTCGGCAAAACTGCTGATTTCAACGGGGAAGAAGAAGGCATCGATACAAAGGATATCGCAAAGGAATTTGCACAGATCGCTAACGGCACGAATGTGTTATTCCCGAGTGCAAAAGGCTCTTTGAGAACGATCCAGAAAGCGTTGTCGGCACAAACGAAGATTCTTGAACTGACGGTATACGAGACGGTTCCAGAGGAAGATGTAGCCCAGTCCTATGCTGATGTCCTGATATTCACAAGCCCTTCAAATGTTGAATCTTATTTCGTTAATAATTTACTTGAGCCCGACCAGCAGGTTATCTGTATTGGAAAGTCTACCGGTAAGAAGTTTGATGAGATGGGTGTAAAATATACTTTGCCATACTCTCCCGATGAGGTTGGCTTATCCGAAGCTGTTTTCGCATTAGATTATAGTAGCAGAAGAGATAGTTCATACTAAGAATATGCTGATACGCCCCAGAAGATTAAGGAAATCGCCAATTGTGCGGGAAATGGTTGCCGAAACCCGGCTTTCAAAGGATATGTTCATTTATCCTTATTTCGTAGTTCCTGGCAAGGATAAAGTGCTTGGTATTGATGCGATGCCGGGCATAAGCCACTTTAGCTCTGATGCATTAGTAAAGGATGTAGAAAAATCACTGAAGCTGGGCATAAATAAAGTCCTGCTTTTTGGGGTAGGCGAGAAAAAAACGGAAGATGCAAGTTCAGCTTATGACAGAAATTCGGTCGTAGCGAATGCGGTAAGAGAACTTAAGTCAGCTTTTGGAAATGATATTTTCGTCATTACTGATGTTTGTACCTGTGCCTATACCACACATGGACATTGCGGCATCATGCATGATGATACGGTACACAATGACCAAACGGTTGGTGTACTGGCAAAAATGGCACTTACTCATGCTCAGGCGGGAGCCGACATGATCGCCCCTTCAGATATGATGGACGGCCGTGTTTTAGGGATAAGAAAGGTTTTGGATCAGAACAACCTGGAGAATACCTCCATCATGAGTTACAGCATAAAATTTGCATCTGCTTATTATGGACCTTTCCGTGAAGCTGCAGATTCAGCACCCAGCAAAGGAGACCGTAAAGCGTATCAGATGGATTTCAGGAACCCACATGAAACTATGCGTGAAGCAGCGCTGGATGAGCAGGAGGGAGCTGATATCCTGATTGTTAAGCCGGCACTTGCTTACTTAGATATAATTCATCGTTTGAAACAAAATACCGATCTTCCGGTAGCTTGCTATAACGTATCCGGAGAGTATTCAATGGTAAAAGCTGCTGCTCAAAAGGGGTGGATCGATGATCAAAAGGTTATAATGGAAAATATGTACGCGTTCAGTAGAGCTGGGGCGAATATTATCATTACTTATCATGCGAAGGAGATTTTGGAGAATGGGTGGATGTGAAAAAGAGCCAGGAACCAAGAACCAAGAATCAAGACTTTCCACAAAACGTCCAATTCTGTGTTGAAATATTAAAATACAAGACTTGGGTTATGAGACTATGCAACTTATAACCTACAACTTATAACTTACCACTTAATGTTAGAGTCATTAAAAAAAATATTTTCAGGATCAGAAGCTGAAGTGCCGGTGAATTATACGGGGAAGCCTGATATTTCGAGAGAGAAATCTGCGGAACTGTATGAGAAATCAAAAACCTACTTTCCTGGCGGGGTTAATTCTCCGGTAAGGGCTTTTAAATCCGTACACGGAACACCATTATTCATACAAAAAGGTGAAGGAAGTTTTGTATGGGATGCGGATGGTAATAAGTTTATCGATTTTTGTGCTTCATGGGGCCCACTCATTCTGGGACACAACCATGCAGGGGTTCGCGAGAAAGTTGTTGAAGTGATGCAAAACGGGATGAGTTTCGGTGCACCAACTGCATTGGAGAATCAGCTTGCAGAACTTATCTTAAAGAATAATAAATACATTCAAAAACTGCGTTTCACCAGTTCGGGAACTGAAGCCGTTATGTCGGCTATCCGCCTTGCGCGGGGTTATACAAAGCGTGATAAGATCATCAAATTTGAGGGCTGCTACCACGGGCATTCTGATTCATTGCTTGTGAAAGCTGGTTCAGGACTTGTGACATTTGGAGAGACATCTTCTGCAGGTATTCCGAAAGCTTTCGCTGATGAAACTATCGTTGTTCCTCTGAATAGTGAAGTGGCTGTAAAAGCAGCTTTTGAACAGTTCAGTGATCAAATCGCTGCAGTTATTATTGAGCCTGTTCCGGCTAATAATGGTTTGCTGCTTCAGACAAAAGAATTTCTAGAGTTCCTTCGTTCGATATGTTCAAAAAACAAAACGCTCCTGATCTTTGACGAGGTTATATCAGGTTTCAGGGTGGGCTTTGAAGGCGCTGCGGGATTTTACCAAGTCAATCCAGATATTATAACCTACGGAAAAATTATAGGGGGCGGACTGCCCGTGGGCATGTACGGATCTTCTGCTGAGATTATGGAGATGATTTCCCCTGACGGACCAGTTTATCAGGCAGGTACATTATCGGGAAATCCGGTTGCCATGGCGGCAGGCATTGCCCAGCTTACCGAGTTGTCAAAGTCAAGTTTTTATAAAGACCTGAATAATAAAGCTCTGGAATTTACCGAATCTATACAGCGTTTTGCTACAGCAAGGAATTACAAGTTTAAGATCTTCTCGATCGCATCAATTTTCTGGTTTGCATTTACAGATCAGGAAACTATCAGTTCTGCTGATGAGATTGACTCTTCAAGCATGGAGAAATTCAAGGTGTTTCACCGCGAGCTATTAAACCGGGGAGTTTACCTTGGACCATCAGGTTATGAAGTAGGGTTTGTTTCGTCTGCGCATTCGAAGACCGACCTTGAGAAAGCCAAACGTGCTATTTTCGAAAGTTTGGATTTCGTGTTCCGAGGAGCAAGAGCCGATTGAAATGAGAAGGCCTCTAATCATATTTTATTGTCTCGTGGTCTACATGACCTTCCAGCTTGTTTGGTGGGGGACGTTATTGCTTGCGGCCAGACCAAACAGTAAAGGCATGATAGTGGGAGAGGCAGCTGTCTTTCTTTTTATTGTTTTTGTAGGTGCTTATTATATGCACAAAACCCTGAGCAAAGAACGTAAGCTGCATCAGCAGCAGAAAAACTTTCTTTTATCAGTCACGCATGAGTTGAAATCTCCCCTGGCATCGATAAAATTATATCTGCAGACCATTTTGAAGAGGGATCTTGAACGTGAAAAGCAAAAGGGTTTCATTAATAACTCCCTGAAAGATATTGAGCGCCTTGATGACCTGGTGGAGAATATGCTAATGGCCAGCCAGATAGAAAGCAATTCATATTCGTTTCCAAAAGAAGAATTTAATTTTTCAGACCTGGTAAAGCAAGTCACCAACAGGCTCCAGGTTCATACCTGCAGTTCCCAGATTATTATGTCTGAAGTAGAAAAGGGAATTAAGATCGTGGGGGATAAGTTCGCACTAACTTCGATGGTGACTAACCTGGTAGAAAACGCCGTAAAATATTCACCGCCCTGTGCCGAGGTTAAGGTGGAGCTATTTCGCAAGAATGGAGAGGTTCATTTCGTAACAGCCGATTCAGGGATAGGTATCAGTGATCTGGAAAAAACACGTATTTTTGAGAAGTTTTATAGGGTGGGAAGCGAGGATACACGTAAAACTAAAGGAACTGGCTTAGGTTTATTTATTGTTAAACAGGTGCTTGATAAGCATCAGGCCACTATTAAAGTTAAAAACAATCAGCCTTCGGGAACAGTTTTCGAAGTCATATTCAACGCACATGCCAACTAAACAACGAATTTTACTGGTAGAAGACGAGGATCATCTTCTGGAGGCTATCAAGCTAAACCTGGAACTGGAGGGATACAAAGTATCTACAGCAACAGACGGAAAGAAAGCTCTTAAGATATTTAAGGAAGAGCGTTTTAATCTCGTGATCCTTGATGTGATGCTGCCGGAAATTGACGGCTTTCAGGTTGCTGAAACTATCCGCCTGGAAAATTCAGAAGTTCCAATCATGTTTCTTACTGCTAAAAATACCAGTGAAGATCGTGTAATGGGCTTGAAAAAGGGTGCTGATGACTACCTGGTTAAGCCTTTCAATCTTGAGGAGCTTATACTGCGTGTGGGTATCCTGGTAAGAAGAAGCATGAAGGGTGATGATCTGAAGGAACTAAATTCATATAAGATCGGAGATAAAACTATCTACTTCAACTCGTTTGAATTAAAGGAAGATGATGGCACTGTAACACCTCTAACCAAGAAGGAGACGATGTTATTGAAGCTTTTGATTGAACGCCGTAACGAAGCGGTATCGCGTGAGCAGATCCTGGAGACAGTCTGGAATTATGATGTTTACCCATCTACACGTACGATAGATAACTTCATTTTGACTTTCAGAAAGTACTTTGAGCCGGATCAAAAAAATCCTACATATTTTCATTCAATCCGGGGAGTTGGATATAAATTCACAGACACCCATTAAAAATGTTCACTAAAAAGGCCCGCTTTTGGGTTATTGGAGTTGCCGTATTTCTGCTGGGCTGGACAATAAGCCAGCACGCCTATGAAATAACCGCTGTTATTGGTATTGGTATCGCCCTTCTTATCTGGGGATACTTCCGCGAAGGCACAGTGGTAATGGCAGCCCGTGAATTCCATGCAAAGAACTACGATGGAGCTGAAGAGCTTCTGAAGGAGATCGAAGATCCTGACAGGCTTGGACGGCATCGCCGGGGCTTTTATGAATTCATTTATGGGAACGTTGAGCTTCACCGCCATAATTACGAAGAGGCTGAAAAACACTTCCAAATAGCAAGTAATTTTCCTTTAAGGAACCAGAACGATAAAGCGATTGTGCTTGTACATCTGGCTAACCTTAGCCTTCGTAAGAAAGAATATGAACGCGCGGCCGCCTATGTTGAGCGTGCCAAATCATATAAAATTACCTCAAGGGTAAAAACCATTATTGAAAAGATCGAATCTGAAATTAATAAAGCATAGTGAGTCAGAACAACATACAAGACAGCCTTTTTTTACGCGCAGCATTTTCCAAAGAAACAGAACGTCCGCCGGTTTGGATGATGAGGCAGGCAGGCCGTTTTATGCCCGAGTACTGGGAAATAAAAAACAAGTATTCATTCCTTGAGATGTGTAAAACGCCGGAGATCGCAGCTGACGTTACGATGCTTCCGGTTGATCTGCTTGACATTGACGCTGCGATATTGTTTTCAGACATTCTGGTAACAGCCGAGGCGATGGGTGGTGAGCTTAGCTTTACTCAGGGGGTAGGTCCAAGATTCGCAAACCCGGTACGGAACCAGGCGCATGTGGATGCTTTGCTTACCGATGTGGATGACAAGCTCCAGTATGTTGCGGACGCTATTAAAGTAATCCAGCAGAGGCTCAATGGGAGCATTCCTTTGATCGGATTTGCCGGGGCACCATTTACCGTTATGAGCTACCTTGTAGAGGGCGGCTCATCAAAGGATTTCAAGTTAACAAAGCTTTTGATCCACAACCATCCTGAGCTAGCACATCAGCTGCTAGCAAAAATTGCCAAGGTTACAGTAGACTATCTGAATCTTCAGATCGCTGCTGGTGTAAATGCTGTTCAATTATTTGATAGCTGGGCGCTTGCTTTATCCTGGGATGACTATACCGAATTCTCACACAACTATAATAAGCAGATCATTTCTCAATTAAACCGCAAGGATATTCCCGTAATATCTTTTTGTAAAGGAAGTTCCGTTTTTGCTCCGCTTATGGCAGAAGCGAAACCAGATGTAATCTCGGTGGACTGGAATGCAGATCTGCTTGATATTAAGAAAAAATTGCCTTCAGGTATTGCCGTACAGGGTAATCTTGACCCGCATATTCTTTACGCAGATAAAAGGGTGGTTAAAGAAAGGATCCATCGCCTGTTCGAAAGGATGCAAGGCGAAAAAGGCTTTATCTTTAACCTCGGTCATGGAATTATGCCAGATATTCCGTTTGATAATGTGAAGTATGCGATTGAGGTGGTGAAGGAGTATAAGTATTAGACTAAAGCTAAAGGCGTAAAGCTGGAAGCTAGGGAACTACGATATTTAAGGACGAACGTGAATTTAATCATCAATAAGCTTTAAGCCTTTTGCTTTCAGCTTTAAGCAATTCTATGACCTACCTCTACCTCAAAGCCCTCCACATCATTTTCGTCGTTAGCTGGATGGCGGGGCTTTTTTATATTGTTAGGCTGTTTGTATATCATGTTGAGGCTAATGATCGTCCTGAGAAGGAGAAGGTCATTCTGCAGAAGCAGTTTGAGATCATGCAGCATAAGCTGTGGTATATCATTACGACGCCAGCGATGGTTCTTGCTGTGCTGGCTGGGGTGGGAATGGTCTATTTGAATCCGGATCTTCTTTCTATGCCCTGGATGCATGTTAAATTGACCTTCGTTCTGGGACTGCTCATTTACCACTTTGTCTGCCAGAATATAATCAAACAGTTAAAACAGGGAATTTTCAAATGGACTTCAACTCAGCTCCGGATCTGGAATGAGCTTGCGACCATCTTCCTCGTTGCCATCGTGTTTACTGTAATCCTTAAAAGTGCTATTGACTGGATCTATGGGCTGGTGGGCTTGGTGCTTTTTAGTATGATCATTATGTCGGCGGTGAAGATATATAAGTATTATCGGTTGAAGGGATAGTTTTTTACGGCCGCTTATTTTACCGCAGAGTTCGCGGAGTTTTGCGCAGAGTTCGCAGAGGCTAAAGGTGATTTGCTACACGTCTGACGCCATTTTTCATTGACAATACATTGAAATTTAATAGCAAACCCAATTTATAGTTGCCCATTCTAAGATAAGTGAGAACTTGTGCAAAATGAATATCGTTCACTTCTGAGATACTTTTTATTTCCACAACCAGTTTGTTTTCAACGAGCAAGTCGATCCTATAACCACAATCAAGTCTAACATCCTTAAATATCAACGGCATCGCCTTTTCTTCTTCTACGAAAAGCCCAGATTTTTTCAACTCGTGACTCAGGCAATGTTGATATGATTTCTCAAGTAAGCCCGGGCCTAATTGGGAGTGAACTTCGATAGCCATCCCGATAACACGTGTAGAGATTTCGTTTTCGATCATATCTGTATCAGACTAAAATAGCCAGTCTTTCAAGTTAGAACGCAGAGACGTGCAATATTCTTAGTTAACGGCGGCTATGATAATCATACCTCTGCGTACTCCGCGCCTGCCTGCCGCAGGCAGGTAAAACTCTGCGCTCTCCGCGGTTAGAATAGAGCGTCTAGAAAGCTAACTTTAACTCCGTCCAGGTCATATTCCAATGAAAACTGAATCCCATGATTATGGAGGATTTCGTGTTACCACTACTCCGATACCCTGTCCGTTAAATCGTATTTTAAGCGAGTGTTAGCGCCCTGTATGGAGATTGGAGTTTTTATAAAAGGGCCTTTTCATTAAACTGTTATATCTATCTTTGTCATTTGCGCTTCAGCCCTACCACTAAGGCGAATAGCGTTTTGAATTTGCTTAATGAAGAAAATCTATTTTCTGGTATTATTTGTCGCGTTACTAACTAGCTCCCAGGCGCAAATTGTAAACGACAGCCTTGAATACCGAATTCGTCCCGATAGCTTAAAAACCGATGAACTTCATTTGAGCATTCATAATTTCAATTACATGCGGAATTATGAATATTTCAACAAGATCCAGGATGGGTACACCTTGTTCGGCGGTCAGCTTGAGCCTCAATTGGTTTATTATGCGCACCCGCAACTATCGATATCGGCAGGAGTACATCTCCGCAAGGACTTTGGAGGTCGCGGAATTTACCGGACATTCCCTCTATTTTCAGTAAAATATCAGAAACATAATGCAACCCTCATCAACGGGGTTCTGGAAGGAAACATTCACCACCGGATGATCGATCCGATTTATGATTTTGAAAAGAAGATCACAGAGCCGGTTGAATATGGCACCCAGTTTATTATAGATAATAAGTCCTTTTTTCTGGATGCATTCATCAACTGGAAGCGGATGGTGTACAAGCCGTCACCAGATCAGGAGCAGATACTTGGCGGCGCTTCTGCGGAAATTACCTTACTTGATAATTCCAATATCAGACTATCGGTGCCCTTGCAACTGACGGCTTTCCACCAGGGCGGACAAATCGATGTAGTTGCTGCGCCTCTACAAACCCTGGTTAATGGCGCGATGGGTTTTAAATTGAGAGTGCCATTGAAAGGTTTTGTCAACGCCTTTAGGTCGGAAAACTATTATACCCATTATAGAGATCTTTCATTCACATCAGTTCAGGCTTATTCGAATGGCGGGGGCTGGTTCCTGAATAGCGGTATAGACACTAAACTAGGTTCGCTGATGGCCACCTATTGGAATGCGAACGAATTCATTGCCACGCAGGGCATGCCCATATATCAGTCCGTTTCCCAGCATATTAATCAAGTGGGTTATACTCAAGCAAACCGCCAATTATTGATGATAAGGTATTCTTACCAAAAGAAGCTGATCCCTAACCTGTATCTGGATTTCAGGTTTGAGCCGATGATGGACCTTAACCGCCCTAAAGGGAAAAAGAAGATTGAATTTTCAAACTCATCATTTCTTGTTTACAAGCAGGAGTTCCGCTTGCACAAGGTCAAAAAATAAGCACTGCGGCAAGGGCAGCGGCAGCGGGCAACGCTTGTACAAACAAAATGGACTTCTGAACTGTCATGGCACCATATAAGCCAGCAACGATAACGCAGCCTAAAAAGAAGATTGCAATATTTTCGGACCAGGCGTCATCTGTAATTACCAAAGACCATATTAAACCTGCTGACAGAAATCCATTATATAAACCCTGATTTGCAGCAAGCGATTTTGTTTTTTCGAACATATCGGCTGACATCGATTTGAAGGTACGTTTACCGGCAGTGGTCCAGGCAAACATTTCCAGCCATAGGATATAGAGGTGTTCAATTGCAACGATGGCTATTAAGATTTTAGCTATTAGGTTCATATTCGGGAGTTTGTATGAATATAGCCAATTATTTGGTACTAGTCCAAATCCTCGTATAATCGCAAGCGGTTCTTGAGTTGAGTAACTTCATTCTGCAGATCGTGCATCCTGTCCAGTAAGTGATCGATAGTATCGATTCCCTCGACGTTAATCTCAAGCTCTCTGTGAAGACGAAGCATTCGTTCCAGTTTCTCCAGCTGATCTTCATTAATGAACTCGGTTTTTTCCACTTTGATAGTTTCCAGTAATCCAAACTCGCAAAGATTACGGATAAACGAGAACTCTATATTATGATGAACACAGAATTCGTCTGTTGATATCAGTTTCTTTCTTACCATAATGTTATTTTCCAAGTTCAAAAATCTGTTTGAATAACTCTTTCTGTTTATCGGTCAGCCCTGTAGGTATCTTTACAAAGTATGTGACGTAGAGATCGCCAAACTGGGTTTCCTTCTTATAAATGGGAAATCCTTTTCCTTTCAGCTTTACCTTAGTTCCATTTTGTGTTTCCGCACTTACTTTGAGCTTTACTTTTCCACTGAGTGTGTCAAGTGTAATATCACCTCCCAATACTGCGCTTTGCAAATCAATTTCGACTGTTTTATACAGATCGTTTCCCACCCGTTTGAACTCAGGGTCATTTGCAATAGCAAACTTAATTAAAAGGTCTCCGGCAGGCCCTCCATTGGTTCCCTGTCCGCCATGGCCTTTTATTTTTATAGTCTGCCCATTTTCAATTCCCGCAGGAATAGTCAGCCGTAGATTCTTACCGTTAACCGTGAGGGTTTGTTTCTGGGAAGTGTAAACATCCCTCAGGTTCAGGCGAAGTTCCGCATTGAAATCCTGTCCTTTAAAATTTGCCTGCCTTTGTTTACCTCTTCCGAACATAGAACTAAAAAAATCTGAATAGTCTTCCCCGCCAAATCCGCCGCCAAACCCACCACCGAAATCTTGTTGTCCCCAGGATTGCTGCTGCCTTTGCTGCGACTGCTGCCCAGCCTGAAACTGATCTGCATGCTTCCAGTCTTTACCATACTGATCGTATTTTTTTCTTTTCTCAGGGTCGCTTAACACTTCGTTCGCCTCATTGACCTCCTGAAATTTCTTTTGCGCATCCTTGTCATTCGGATTTACGTCAGGGTGATATTTGCGGGCCATTTTCCTGTACGCCGCTTTAATATCTTTATCTGAAGCTGATTTAGTTATTTCGAGTGCCTGGTAGTAATCAACGAAAGCCATGTGTAATAGTAGTCAATATGGTTGTTATAAAATTATAAGTTTTGGGAGATAATAAATATTTTAAATTTCCCGCCTCATGCCGGCGGAAGGGCACCTACTTTTTTCTGCAGGCAAAAAAGTAGGCAAAAATCCCGCGCCTTCCTGATATTTGTTGCAAATCCCCGCTTTATCCTAAAGGTGCAATCCAAGCCGTGTGTACGTCAGTGAAATAATGAAAGAATCTACAACACTTTTCCGGATTGCTTAACGACAGCGAAAGAGATGAATGTTACTGCAAAGGATAAAACGCGTCTTCACTGCCAAATCTCAGGAGGGCGAGTTCTGCAACTTGCACCAGCAGCAAATCTATTAAAGGCAGCTACCCACCGTCCTACGGTCCAACCCAAATAAAGCGCTTGTTAGGTTCTACTGCAGGCCACAGGCCGGCCTTCTACACCAGCAAGCGATAGGTACGTTTCTTAAGCCTCAGCACTGAGCCTCCGTTCACCGTCATCCCGCCTTGGCTGGTGCGGTAATTACAAGCCAATCCGCAGCAGACGCTTCCAAAGCAGCAGACGCAGCGGTGGGGTTTTTGGTTCTTTTTGACCTAAAGCAAAAAGAACTGGGCCTCCGCGGCCAAGAGCGGGCGAGACTAATTTAATGCCCAAGCTGCTGGCCTACGGTAAATAAAACAACTTTCTGTTATACGACACCACAATAAGTCTAATTACCATTTTCTCCCGTGTACGTGAACAAATTCTCCTGAGCTAATAATTGTTAAACTTTTTTTCTCCCCCAATGCAACTAAATCATACGTCCGAACATCTTACCTTTAAAGCATATGAATTTGGATCATAAATTTACTATAGATAGTTTACTAGAGGGTTGTAAGAGGGGAGAAAGGAAGGCGCAGGAGAATCTTTACAAAACTCTGGCTTCAAAAATGATGGGGGTTTGTATGCGGTTTGCGAAGGATAGTTATGAAGCTGAAGATGTGCTGCAAATGGGGTTTGTGAAAGTTTTTCAAAAGGTGTCAGAATTCCGTGGGGATGGATCTTTTGAAGGTTGGATAAGACGCATTATGGTTAATACGGCCATAGAAAGTTATCGCAAAAATCTCAGAACATTAAATGTGGTTGACATCGACGAGGTGTATGACCAGCCGCAAAGTACATTTGATATGAGCGGACTCGAACTGAAAGATTTGATGAAGTTAGTTCAAGCTTTATCAAACGGTTACCGGCTCGTGTTTAACATGTATGTGATAGAGGGTTTTTCACACAAAGAAATTGCTGAACAATTGGGCATAAGTGAGGGAGCTTCTAAATCCCAACTCTCAAGAGCCAGGGCTATATTAAAAGAAAAAATAATTAAAATGGAGGGTTCAGATTATGCATCGAATATCGGATAAAGAATTAGACAAATTATTTCAACAGCGGTTTGTAGATGCTGAATTCCAGCCTTCAGGGGATGTATGGGGCAAGATCGCTGCAAAGATGGATCAGAAGGGAAAAGTGAAAAGAAGTTTTCCTGTTTTATGGATGGCAGCGGCTAGTGTAGTTGCAGTAGTTGGAGCAGGCTTATGGTTTTACCGGCCCGTAGAAGTGATCAGATTGCAGGGAACGCAGCAGGAGATGGTTCAGAATATGCCTGAGAGCCCAATTTCAGATCTCGGAACGGGTGCTGCAATGCTGGATCCGCACCAGCCTGAAATTAAAGGGTTTGACTTTTCTAAACTGGCTACTTCCGAAGTGAAATCTTTTAATACCCCGTCAGAGGTAACGTTACCGGAAAAGTCCTATGAGGCAGCGCCCAGGCAAGATGCTGTAGCTTCAAATAATGCAAGAAGAAATACCGCGGAAGTAGTTCAGCCAAGGAAAGAAGTTAAAGTTCCAACATACACTGGAGATCAGTCGCAACTTGATGTTACCCAATCTGATATGATTGCGAATACTGCTGTTGTAGAAGTTGATCTTAGCCCGGAACAGGTGCACCCTCCGTCCAAAAGAATTAGAAGTGTAGGCAGCCTTGTGAACTTTGTGATCTCGAAAGTTGATCGCAGGGATGATAAGATCATTGAATTTAAAGATGGGGATGAGGGCTCAGAAGTATCGGGAATCAACCTGGGGCTTATAAAATTGAAAAGCAGAAATAAATAGGAAATAGAATCAAGTATCAACCTGCCTGCCGGCAGGCAGGGTATCAAGAACCAAGACCGCAGCGCGGCAAAAAGAACAAGGAATAAACACACACAAATGAAAAGATTACTAATTAGCGCTCTCGTTATATTTTTAACCGCGCCCGCATTCGCTCAAGTCAATAAAAAAGACACTGTTCTTGTGATTACCGCAGATACTGTTAAAAACAACAATAAGAAAAGTATCACTATTCGTTTTGGAACTAATGGAAAAGACACAACCAAAACAGAGATCAAGCCGTCATCAGGATTCTCTGTTCAGTTCGTAGCAGCACGATTTGACCTTGGTTTAAGCACTTACAGGGACAACGGAAGCTTTACTCTGCTTCCTGCCAATTCATATCTTGAACGCGAAACATGGAAAAGCAGCAATTTCGGATTTGAATTTTTTCAGATGGGATATCGCTTTAATAGCTACTTCAAGATATATGCAGGGGCTGGCCTTGACTGGAATCATATGCGTTTGAAACAGAACATCACCTTCCAGAAGGATAAGCCTACTCTTACTTATGTAACGGAGACCATAGATTTCAAAAAGAACCGCTTTTCAAGCCAGTATCTGAGAATCCCACTGTCGGTGCAATTGCGGACTAAAGATGACAAGAAAGGTAACAAATTGAACTTTGTTTTTGGACCTGAAGTAGGCTTCCTGTTAAACGGTAAGATCAAACAGGTTAGTTCGGAAAACGGTAAGGATAAATCAAAAGATGACTATAACTTTAATCCGTTCCGTTACGGGGCTTTCGCAAGACTTGGTTACGGCGGCACAGGAGTTTATGTTAAGTATTATGGCAATGATGTTTTCGCCGAAGGGCAGGGACCTAAAGATTTCAAGAATCTAGCTTTTGGATTGATGCTGGGGTTTTAACTTACGAAGTCTATCTCCGTCATGCACGTGACTTCGTCAGTCTGAAAATTTAAAAAGAGACTGGCGAAGTTTCGTTCTGATCGGTTATTAAACTTCGCAAGTCAGAGGTCAGAGGTAGAGTATTGATAGGATAAGCCTCGTTTACGACGGGGCTTTTTTTATTATATTTGGTTCATGCCAGAATCATTTATTAGTTTAAAGAATGTAAGCAAACATTACTCTGTCGATCTTGATGCGGGAGTAAGCGATATCAATCTAACAATTGATAAAGGCGAATTTGTAGCGATAGTAGGAGAGAGCGGGAGCGGAAAGAGTACTCTTCTTAAACTCATTTTTGGTACGCTGGCTCCAACTGCCGGGGAGCTGACTTTTAACGGCGCGCATATTCCCGGTCCGCACGAAAAGTTGTTACCTGGCCACGATTCGATGAAGATGCTGAGCCAGGATTTCAACCTGAACCTGTATGCTAAAGTTTACGAAAACATTGAGAGCATGCTCTCAAATGAAAACGTACAGGAAAAGAAGCAGAGATCATTAGACATGATGGAATTGCTTGGCATCGGAGCCCTGGCTGAGAAGAGAATTGTAGAACTCAGCGGCGGCGAACAGCAGCGGGTAGCGCTGGCAAGAGCTATCATAACAAGGCCTGAAGTTCTGTTACTCGATGAGCCTTTCAGTCAATTGGATGCGGTATTAAAAACACAATTTCGTGCCGATCTTAAACGCCTTGGCAATGATCTTGGGATCACTATCATCATGGTTTCTCATGATCCGGTAGATGGCCTGACACTGGCAGACAAGATGTTCATATTAAAAGATGGTAAACTGATCGAGTCCGGAGACCCGGCGAGTATTTATGATAAACCATCTCACATTTATACTGCCCGTTTATTAGGAAATGCTTTTTCCCTGCCTTCTGAAGAAGCCAAGACTATGGGAATAAAAAGCAAAGCTGCAAACGTGATGATCTATCCTGAATGGATACAGCTTAAAAGCAGCTGGACCAGTAAGAAATATGAAATTGAGGAGATCTTTTTTAGAGGATTTTATGAAGATCTGCTGCTGGAGCGTAAAGGGATAAGAATCCATGCTATAAACACCAAGCCCGGGATGTATAAGAAGGGGCAAGGGGTGCAGGTAGTGATTGAGAGGTATTTGGAGTTTGATTAGGGGAAATAATAAGATTCATAGGATTATAGGATTCAGAGGATTTTAAGCGGATACTGGAGATGTATTTGGAGTTTGATTAGGATTAAATATTGTCTTGATTAGGATTCTTAAGATTATAAGATTCATAGGATTTAAAACGCATAATGCTGAGTTAAAGGCTTAAGATCTAGACTTTCGTTTCTATTTGATATTATTGAATAAAAATCGATAGTGAAATATGATGAGCTGACACACAGAATTATAGGTTGTGCGATGCAGGTCCATTCAAAACTAGGCCCCGGCTTTTTTGAGATTGTTTACCAACGGTCAATGGTAATTGAAATGGAAAAACAAGGACTGAATTTCGTTCGCGAGATGTCCGTCCAGATTTTTTACGATAATATCAAAGTAGGTTATGGGCGCGTAGATTTTTTCGTGGAAAATGCGGTGATGTTGGAATTAAAAGCTTTGCCCAGTTTGGAAGATGCTCATCTGGCTCAGACAATGAACTATTGCAAAACCTTTAAACTCCCCTCTGGAATACTTATAAATTTTGGTAAAAGAAGTTTAGAATTCAAAAGGGTTTATAATCTCAATCACAGGGATAACGAAGGGTTCATAAGCAAGTAAAAATAAATATGATTATAGGAATTTAGACACCAAGCATCTTATAAATCCTATAATCATATGAATCCTAATTCAACCTACCCTAATCTAGAAAATTTGTTTCGCAAGCCAATCTCCCACCTCACTCGTCTTATACGCTTTCTTATCACCAGAAAGATCCTCCGTAACAATACCTTCAGCAAGACTCTGGTTAACAATGTCTCTTATTAATTCCGCTTCATCCTTTAATCCAAATGCGTCTTCAAACATCATAGCCGCTGACAGCACTGTTGCTAGAGGGTTTGCAATATCTTTTCCTGCAGCCTGAGGATAAGAGCCGTGTATAGGCTCAAATAAGCTTGTGTGAAGTCCGATCGATGCGGACGGCATTAAACCCATGGATCCGGAAATTACTGAAGCCTCATCGGTCAGGATGTCTCCGAATAAGTTCTCTGTAATTAAAACATCATATGAACTTGGCCATTGTACTAAACGCATGGCAACAGCATCAACAAATTCATAGCTAACAGTTACTTCAGGATAGTCTTTTTCCATATCCTGAACGGTTTCTCTCCAAAGGCGTGAGGTTTCTAGAACATTTGCTTTATCGACACAGCACAATTTCTTGCCTCGGGTCATTGCCATTTCAAAACCAAGTTTAGCCAGCCTGATAACTTCATCACGGGTATATGTACAGGTGTCAAAAGCTGTATTTCCATTGTCTTTTCTGCCTCTTTCACCAAAGTATATGCCCCCTGTTAGCTCTCTCAAGATGATCAGGTCAGTTCCTTCAATGCGCTCTCTTTTTAGAGGTGAGTTATCGATCAACGACGGAAAAGTGAACGTTGGACGCACATTTGCGAACAAGCCCAGTTTCTTTCTCATCTTTAACAAGCCCTGCTCCGGCCGGACTGGCGCTTTGGGATCGTTATCATATTTCGGGTGGCCAATAGCCCCGAATAAAATCGCATCAGCAGCCATACAAATTTCGTGAGTTGAATCGGGGTACGGCTCGCCAACCTCATCAATGGCACAGGCACCTGTTATGGCTGGTGTCCAGGTAATTTCGTGTCCAAATTTTGCGGCGATTGCGTTAGATACTTTTACTGCCTGGTCAATAACTTCAGGGCCAATTCCATCTCCTGCCAGTAGGGCGATTTTTAATTTCATGTTTAGTGGTTAGTAGTTTGGTGTTAGTAGTTAGTTCGCTGCTAGTAGTTAGTTGGCAGGTGTCTAACAACTAACCAACCAACAACTACCAACTAAATTATATTTAGCATCTTTTGTGTGGACTTAATTGCACAAACTGTCTGGTCAGAGTCCAGTCCTCGGGTTATAAATTTCTTTGAAGGGGTTTCCCAGGTGATGATCGTTTCGCACAATGCATCGGAATTGCTCCCGGGTGCTATGCGAACAGCATAATCGATCAGTTTAGGCAAACACAGATCCTTCTTGGTATATACTTTCGTTAACGCTTTCATGAAGGCATCAAACTGGCCGTCGCCCTGCGCATTTTCTTCGAATACTTCTCCGTCTATTCGAACTGAGATTGTTGCTGAAGGACGAAGGCCCTTCGAGTGGGTGAGTACGTACGACTCAACAATCACCTTGTCTGAATATGAATTGCTATCCAAGACATCTGATATGATGTAAGGCAGGTCTTCACGCGTTACAGTTTCTTTCTTGTCGCCGAGCTCGATCACCCGCTGCGTTACTTTTTTAAGGTCCTCCTCACTTAGCTTAAGGCCAAGTTCTTGTAGGTTTTTTTCAATGTTCGCCTTGCCGGATGTCTTTCCCAGAGCATAGGAGCGCTTTCTGCCAAATCTTTCCGGCAAGAGATCATTAAAATAAAGGTTATTCTTGTTATCGCCATCTGCATGAATACCTGCTGTTTGGGTAAATACATTCTCTCCAACGATCGGTTTGTTAGCTGGAATACGGATACCTGAAAAGCTTTCAACAAGTTTACTAACCGTGTAGATAAACGATTCTCTAACCCCGATTTCCACTTCCGGCATGAAGTCATAGATCGCAGCTACAGCACTCGACATAGACACATTCCCCGCTCGCTCACCCATCCCGTTGACTGTCACATGGAGGCCATTTGCACCTGCCTTGACGGCCTCAAGTACATTCGCAGTACCAAGATCATAATCATTATGAGCGTGGAAATCGACGTGCATGTCGGGATACCTGCTTCTAATAGCTGAAATGAACTCAAATGTTTCTGCCGGAGTTAGCACACCTAGTGTATCAGGTAACAAGACCCTTTTAATAGATTGAGTGGATAAAAAATCAAGATACTGGTAAACATAATCCGGCGAGTTCCTCATGCCATTGCTCCAATCTTCCAGATACACATTGGTTGATATGCCATGAGATTTTGCTGATTCTATAATACTAGCAATTTCCGAGAAATGCTGCTCAGGTGTTTTCTTCAACTGGTGTGTGAGATGGTTTAATGAGCCTTTTGTTAAAAGATTCTGGACTTTCACACCGGCTTTATTCATCCATTCAATAGAAACACCATTATCCACAAAAGCAAGCACTTCAATCCGTTCAGTATAACCATGAATTTTTGCCCAAACCATAATAGCTTTTACAGAAGCAAATTCGCCATCAGAAACACGTGCTGAAGCAACTTCTACACGGTCTACCTTAAGTTCCTCCAAAAGCAGCTGAGTTATAGTCAGTTTTTCTGTAATGGAAAACGATACCCCGGATGTTTGTTCTCCATCCCGGAGTGTGGTGTCCATTATTTCTATTTTCCTTCTCACTTTTATAGCGTTAGAGTTTAGTGATATTTATAACGGAAGGTTTTCGGCAAATTCCTGAATCTCGCCTTTGATATTTTGAAGATAATCGATATCGTCAAAGCCGTTAAGCATATTGTCTTTTTTGTAATGGCTGATATCGAAAGCTTCTTTTTCGCCCGTAGCAAGCAGGGTAATACTCTGCTCGGGAAGGCTTACTTCGATTTCAGTTTTAGGATCAGCCTCGATTGCCCGGAAGATCTTGTCAGCAAACTCGGCGCTAACCTGTACGGGAAGTACGCCGATGTTTAGGCAGTTATTTTTGAAGATGTCAGCAAAGAAGCTGGATACTACACATCGAAATCCGTAATCATATACGGCCCATGCAGCATGCTCTCTTGAAGATCCTGATCCGAAATTTTTACCTCCCACAAGGATCTTCCCACTATAAAGCGGGTTGTTTAATACAAAATCTGCTTTTGGTGTATTGTCCGGATTATATCTCCAGTCACGGAAAAGGTTGTCGCCAAATCCAACCCGTTCAGTTGCTTTCAGAAAACGTGCAGGTATAAGCTGGTCAGTATCTACGTTCTCTATTGCTAAAGGAACTGCCGTACTTCTTAATACAGTGAATTTATCGTATGCCATTTTAATATCGTTTTACGGAATGAACCGTCAGATTAAACTAATTCTTCTATAAGGTCTCTTGGATCAGTAACTACACCGGTTACCGCAGCGGCAGCCGCCACCAGCGGGCTTGCAAGCATGGTACGTGAACCTGGACCCTGCCTTCCTTCAAAGTTCCTATTTGAAGTACTTACAGCATATTTTCCTGCCGGGATCTTGTCATCGTTCATTGCAAGACAAGCAGAACAGCCTGGCTGACGCAAAACAAAACCTGCTTCATTAAAGATGTCAAGCAATCCTTCTTCTTTGATCTGAGCTTCCACGATGTGAGAGCCCGGAACTAACCATGCAGTAATGTGATCAGCTTTTTTCTTGCCTTTAACGATGGATGCGAATGCCCTGAAATCTTCAATACGGCCATTGGTGCAGCTTCCTACGAATACGAAATCAACCTTTTTGCCTATCATAGAATCTCCCTCGTGGAAACCCATATAGTTTAATGATTTCTCATAAGTAGCAACACCGCCTTCCACGTCTTCCGCGTCAGGGATATTCTGCGAGATACCCATCCCCATACCCGGATTTGTTCCGTAGGTGATCATAGGCTCTATCGTTGAGCCGTCGTATGTGTATTCTATATCGAACACAGCGTCTGAATCAGTTTTTAGTGTTTTGTAGTAGGCAAGTGCCTTGTCCCATGCTTCTCCCTTAGGACTGAATTCCCGTCCTTTAACATAATCGATAGTGGTTTCATCAGGAGCGATCATGCCACCGCGTGCACCCATCTCGATGCTCAGGTTACAAACGGTCATCCGGCCTTCCATGGTCATATTTTCAAAAACATCACCAGCGTATTCTACAAAATATCCGGTTGCGCCGGAAGTTGAAAGCTGAGAGATAATGAACAAAGCAACATCTTTTGGAGTTACTCCTTTGCCAAGCTTGCCGTTGATATTGATCCTCATTTTTTGAGGCTTCGGCTGCATAATACACTGAGTAGAAAGCACCATTTCAACTTCCGACGTACCGATCCCGAAAGCTATAGCACCGAAAGCACCATGAGTTGACGTGTGCGAGTCACCGCATACAATCGTTGCTCCAGGCTGGGTTATACCATATTCAGGACCTACTACGTGTACAATTCCATTTTTTTGGTGGCCTAATCCCCAGTGACTAATTCCATACTCATTAGAATTAGATTCCAAAGCTTTCAACTGATTAGCGGAAAGAGGATCTGCAACGGGTAAGTGCTGATCCCAGGTAGGAGTATTATGATCCGCAGTAGCGAAAGTACGCTCCGGGTATAAAACCCTGATCCCTCTGCTCTTTAATCCTAAAAAAGCCACCGGACTTGTAACCTCATGGATGAGGTGGCGATCAATAAACAACACGTCAGGACCCCCTTCTATCTTACGAACCACGTGAGTGTCCCACACCTTGTCAAATAATGTCTTGCTCATTTTTTAAGTTTTAAGTTATAAGTTCTACGTTATAAGTGGCTGACGCCTATTCTCACGTACACTGTCTTTAATCTTTGCTCTTTGTTCCTTGATCTATTAAACAAACTTATTCAGCGCATCCAGATATGCATTTGCCGAAGCCCTTACTATATCGGTACTGAATCCGTATCCCATATATGATTTGCCTTTATCGGTAACACGCATATCCACCTTGCTCACATCATCACTTCCGCTGTGTATAGCATGAATATTGAATTCCTTAATGTTAAAATTGCGTCCAATGATCTTTTCAATCGCTTTAATGGTGGCGTCAACGGGGCCGTTTCCAGTCGCCGTTGCCTGATGATCCTTGCCATTATAATTAAGATCGATGGTCGCTTCGGGTGACGATTGGTCGCCAGTAACAACCTGAAGTGAATTAATGGCTAAACCATTTTTATAGTTCTGCTGAGTTTCATTTCCCATCAAAAACAAGATATCATCATCCTTAATTTCTTTTTTTCCATCAGCCAGGGTTAGGAAGCGCTCATAGACCTGGTCAAGATCAATCCGGTCGACGCTATAACCTAAGCGCTCTAAATGATGCTTCAAAGCATGACGGCCGCTGCGCGCAGTTAGTATGATCTCCGATTGATCGATGCCGACGTCTTCGGGATTGATGATCTCATAAGTTTCGCGATGCTTTAATACACCATCCTGATGGATACCTGAACTGTGAGCAAATGCATTCTTACCTACGATAGCCTTGTTTGGCTGAACGGGCATCCGCATCATTCTGCTCACCATGCCGCTTAATTCATACAGATGTTTGCTGTTAACTTTATGGTGATAATTTAAAGTGCGATGCGTTTTAAGGATCATTACGATCTCTTCAAGCGATGTATTACCGGCGCGCTCACCAATACCGTTTATCGTACACTCAACCTGACGAGCGCCATTCTCTACACCAGCAATGCTATTTGCTGTTGCGAGTCCTAGATCATTATGGCAGTGAACAGAGATAATTGCCTTGTCTATATTTTTAACATTTTCTTTTAGGTAAAGGATCTTTGAACCATACTGCTCTGGCAGGCAATATCCGTTTGTGTCAGGAATATTTACTACCGTTGCGCCAACAGCTATAACTGCCTCTACCATTTTAGCCAGATACTCATTGTCGGCCCGACCAGCATCCTCTGCATAAAACTCGATATCCTCGACAAAGCTTTTTGCGTATTTCACAGCCTCGACAGCACGTTCAAGAATAGCTTCTCTGGTACTGTTGAATTTGTATTTGATGTGCATGTCGGAAGACCCGATGCCAGTGTGGATACGCGGGTGTTTTGCAAATTTCAGCGCTGCCGCTGCACTATCGATATCTCCTTTATTTGCGCGCGTTAAAGCACATATTATGGGTTCACGAACAGCTTTCGACAATTCCACAACGCTTTGAAAATCGCCAGGACTTGAGATTGGGAAACCGGCTTCAATAACATCGACACCGAGGTTTTCCAGGGCTTTTCCAATCTCTATTTTTTCAATAGTAGATAACTGGCATCCTGGTACCTGCTCACCATCACGGAGAGTAGTGTCAAAAATGTAAATTCGGTTCGGGTCGTGTAACATATTTTTTTTATTGCGGTTTCAGCTTAAGAACTGATAACCTTATAGTAAGGGCTTACACCATTTGATTTTTGCTTGCCTTTGATCTTTGAAACTCTTCGATTAGGTCCAGTTGGCTCAAAATGTAGTCGGTGTCATTATATCCCTCCAGGATGCCGGCATTTTCGTATGATAATAACTCGTTGCCAGATTGGATGGAAGCATTTATTAATTTAGAAAGGCCTATTCCATAATTCCCAGGCCTGATATCTTCTGCATCAAATTCAAGAACTTCGTCGAATACCGATGTTTCATCAGAAAATAAGGTTTTCCATGATTCCCGATATTCTTCCAGAGAACCGGTTTCTGAGCCAAGTCCTAAGTCCTTTAAATAGTCAAATGTCAGATCATCGGGAGCTATAATTCCTCCTACAGCACCAATTTCCCGGCTCATATTGCAAATAGCCATACGGCCATCCATATCTAAATTGAGAATAGTATCGCCGCCGAACTCTATAAAATAACCCCTGGCTCCATCAGCAGAAATTTCATCGATCAGGTAATGGTTAATGTCCTTCACACCAAGCCCCTTCTCCAGTTTCCCGTTCACTTCTATCTTCATCCTTTTCGGCCTTTGTTTCAGGATGCATTGGGTCGCCAGCACTTGTTCTACCTGTGCTTCATTGATGCCAATTGCTATGACTCCAAATGCTCCCAGGTTATCGGTATTCTCCGGGTCACACACAATGATTTGTCCCGGCAAGGCGACTAAGCTGCCATAATAATTTCCAGTCTGTCCAGATATTTCAATTCCAAAGTCGCTGCAATTTCTACTAAGCAAGTCGAACTGGAAACGCCCCAGATCGCTTAATGGGATGTGCGAAGTATACTCCTGTTCGTTTATAGCCACCGTTTGTTTCGTTCGGAAAACAGGCATATCGCGTTTACGCAAGGAATCAAAGGCTCTCGGGCTTGTCAGCTTATTGATAAAATGAGTATCAATAAATAACGTATCCGGGAAGCCAGAGCTCCTGCTTACAACATGTTCATTCCAGATCTTATCAAACAGTGTTAATGCCATTTTTTGAGTTATACGTTCTACGTTTTACGTTGTACGTTAAGTTTAAAGCGATACGTCATACAACTTACAACGTATCACGTACAACGTATTACTTTTCAGGTTGATTCTCAGGTCTCAAGCTTCTCACAGCCTGGCCTGCCTGCCATATTTCACTATCGCGAACTGTTTTAAGTTCAGCTTCAAGTTTTACACGGTAATCCGGTTGGCTATTTAGTTTAATTGTACGCTCAGCTTCTTTACCTGACGCTACGCTTTTGTATAATTCGTCGAAAACAGGCTGGGTTGCATCACGGAATTTTCCTTTCCAATCCAGAGCACCACGTTGTGCTGTAGTAGAGCAATTAGCATACATCCAATCCATGCCATTTTCAGCAACTAATGGCATCAGACTTTGTGTAAGCTCTTCAACAGTTTCGTTAAAAGCTTCAGAAGGAGAGTGCCCGTTTGTACGAAGTGTATTGTATTGTGCTTCGAAAATACCAGCAATAGCTCCCATCAAAGTACCGCGCTCACCCGTAAGGTCAGAGTAAACTTCTTTACGGAAATCAGTTTCGAAAAGGTAGCCTGATCCTACGCCGATACCTAATGCAATAGCACGGGTCCTTCCGTTGCCGGTTACATCTTGATGGATAGCAAATGAAGAGTTCAATCCTTTTCCAGCAAGGAACAGACGACGAAGTGAAGTTCCGGAACCTTTAGGTGCTACCAGGATTACATCAACATCAGCAGGAGGAATAATACCTGTTTGATCTTTGTAAGTGATACCAAATCCGTGAGAAAAATAAAGCGCTTTTCCAGGAGTTAGATACTTTTTGATAGTAGGCCAAAGTGCGATCTGACCTGCATCTGATAAAAGATACTGGATGATTGTGCCTTTTTCAGCAGCCTCTTCGATTTCGAAAAGAGTTTCGCCCGGTACCCATCCATCAGCAATAGCTTTATCCCAGGTTTTTGAATCCTTACGCTGCCCGATGATAACGTTAATCCCATTGTCGCGTAGATTTAATGCCTGTCCCGGCCCTTGAACACCATAACCAATAATTGCCACAGTTTCATCTTTTAAGACTTCACGAGCTTTGTCTAAGGGAAATTCTTCGCGGGTTACTACTTCTTCATTAACTCCACCGAAATTGATTGTTGCCATATTCTTTGTTTTTATTTTGTTGTGTTGCTTGTTTATAATTTCTTGTTAATATGTTTTTACATAGTAAAGATCTTCTGACCATTATTGAGGTATTCGTTTTCTGAAACGTCCTCTCCCGGCTCTAATCTTTCAAATTCACGTAATTTTCTATTGAAGCCATCACTATGTTTAATGATCGCTACACGGGCGCTTCTCACAAATTCGATCAGGCCAAACGGTTGAAGGATCTTAATAAGGGCATCGGTTTCTTCTCTATGTCCGGTTGTTTCGAATACAGTGTAATCTTTACGGATCACTACAGCACGCGCACCGTTTTCACGAAGCAGACGTTCCACGCTTGCTTTTTCCGCGATGATATCAGTAGGAACTTTGTACAAAGCCAGTTCCTGCCAGATCACATCTTCATTAGTGTTGAAATACACTTTAAGTACTTCCACCTGTTTCTCTATCTGGCGTGATAGTTTTCTAACCACATCTTCCGTTTCGTTCACCACGATATTAAAGCGGTGAATGCTTTCAATTTCGGAAGGAGAGGTGTTAAGGCTATCTATATTAATCTTCCTTCTGGTAAAAATAATTGCTATCCTGTTAAGGAGCCCAATCTGATTTTCCGTGTAAACAGTGATATTGTACTCCTGTTTTGCCTCACCCCGCCCCTCTCCGGAGGAGAGGGGGACTGGGGTAGTATTCATTTTATTTGAATCCATATATTTTTTTTTAGCCTCCCCTTTGGGGAGGTTGGTGGGGCTTTCTATTTCAACCTGATCTCTGCCACACTGCACCCCTGAGGTACCATTGGAAATACATTATTCTCTTTAGTAACCATAACTTCCAGTAAGAATGACCCTTTATGATTGATCATTTCTTCTAAGGAATCGTTAAGATTTTCACGTTCTGACACGGTTTTACCAGCAATGCCATATGCGGCAGCAAGCGCTACAAAATCCGGGCTGGTAATATCGACAAATGAATAGCGGTGATCGTTAAACATTTCCTGCCACTGACGGACCATTCCTAAGAAGCGGTTGTTAAGGATCATGATCTTTACATCAATTCCGCTTTGCATGATTGTTCCAAGTTCCTGTAAAGTCATTTGGAAACCGCCGTCGCCGATAACAGCAACTACCGTGCGGTCTGGAGCACCGAACTTGGCGCCGATTGCAGCTGGTAAAGCAAAACCCATAGTTCCAAGCCCGCCGCTGGTTACATTACTGCGCGTCTGATTTAACTTCGCATATCTGCAGGCTACCATTTGATGCTGGCCAACATCCGTGACTATAATTGCATCACCATGTGTAAGCTGATTAAGCTGGTGAATAACTTCACCCATGGTAAGTTCTCCTGATGTTGGATGAAGCTCTGCATCGATTACAGCTTCAACTTCTTTCCTTGTATGGTCGGAAAATTTCTCCAGCCATTCTGCGTGTGTTTTTTCCTGGATAAGATCTGTTAAAGCTGGTAGGGTTTCCTTACAATCTCCCCAAACCGGTACAGTCGTCTGCACATTTTTATCGATCTCAGACGGATCAATGTCCAGATGAACCACTTTAGCCTGCTTAGCATATTTATCCAGACGTCCGGTTACACGGTCGTCAAACCTCATTCCTATTGCGATCAGCACATCGCATTCATTGGTAAGAACGTTCGGCCCATAGTTACCATGCATTCCCAGCATACCAACATTTAAGGGATGGTCGGTCGGAATTGCCCCCGCTCCTAAGATCGTCCATGCTGATGGAATGCCGCTTTTCTCAATGAAGGCTTTAAATTCTTGTTCAGCCTCGCCCAGTATTACCCCCTGTCCCCAAAGAACAAATGGCTTTTTTGCTGAATTTATCAGGTCCGCTGCTTTTTGGATATATTCCTTACGGATGATTGGTTTCGGTCTGTAGCTTCTGATATGATCACACTTACTATAGCCTTTAAAATCAAATTTCTGGATCTGGGCGTTCTTGGTAATATCGATCAATACAGGACCCGGCCTTCCGCTTTTCGCGATGTAAAAGGCTTTGCTTATTACTTCCGGGATTTCCGTGGCGTCAGTTACCTGAAAGTTCCACTTCGTTACTGGTGTAGTAATATTGATAACATCCGTTTCCTGGAATGCGTCTGTTCCTAACAGATGAGCAAATACTTGCCCTGTGATACATACAAGAGGTGTGCTGTCTATCATTGCATCCGCTAAACCCGTTACAAGATTAGTAGCTCCGGGACCGCTGGTCGCGAATACAACACCAACTTTCCCTGAAGTACGTGCGAAACCTTGTCCGGCGTGGATACCGCCCTGTTCGTGTCTGACCAGAATATGATTAAGCTTTTCTTTGTAGTCGTATAAAGCATCGTAGATCGGCATGATCGCTCCTCCCGGGTATCCGAATATAACCTCAGTTCCCTCGATTATTAAGGCTTCCAGTAAAGCTACAGAACCAGAAACTTCAACTGTTTTCGTTTCGGCTGACTTGGCTAATTCCTGTTGCGCTATTTCCATAATAATATCTTTAAATTTTTACATCCTCGTTTTATACTCATATGATGACTCTAAGTCATCTGATGAGTAAGATCACTATCAGGCTTCGTCTGTAACGCAGCCCTCGCTGGCGTTCTTTACTTGTCTGAAATATTTAAATAATACACCACTCTTAACAGGGGGTTCCGGTTGTTTCCATGCTGCTCTCCTTGAAGCCATTTCCTCATCGGAGATCATCAGATTGATGGAGTTTTTTGTTGCATCCAATTCAATAACATCGTTGTCTTGTACAAGTCCGATGTTCCCGCCTTCAAATGCTTCCGGGGTAATGTGACCAACCACAAACCCATGGGTACCACCTGAAAAACGTCCGTCTGTGATTAGAGCGACTGAGGAACCTAAGCCTGCTCCAAATATGGCAGATGTTGGTTTTAGCATTTCTGACATTCCCGGACCGCCTTTGGGGCCTACGAAGCGGATCACGACCACATCGCCAGCTTTTACTTTGGCACTGTTAATACCAGCGATCAACTCAAATTCACCGTCAAATACTCTGGCTGGTCCTGTAAACTTTTCACCTTCTTTCCCGCTGATCTTCGCAACTGAGCCCTGAGGCGCGAGATTGCCGTATAACATTTGCAGGTGCCCTGTGTTTTTAACAGGATTCTCATAAGGAAGAATAACATCCTGTGTCTCGAAGTTCAGGTCAACAGCATCGGCTACGTTCTCAGCAAGCGTTCTGCCAGTGACAGTCAGGCAATCACCATGAACCAGGCCTTTGCTTAGAAGATATTTCAATACTGCTGGCATCCCACCAATATTGTGAACATCTTCCATCATATATTTACCGCTAGGCTTGAGATCGGCGATAACTGAAGTTTCATCACTTACTTTTTGGAAGTCGGCAAGATCGAGCTTTATTCCAACCGACTTAGCCATTGCAATTAGGTGCAGAACAGCATTTGTAGATCCTCCCAACACCATAACAGTAACTATGGCATTGTGAAATGCTTTTTCTGTCATGATATCTCTTGGCTTGATATCTTTTTCTAAAAGGACGCGAATGTATTTACCGGCTTCCAGGCATTCTTCTTGTTTCTCTTTGCTAAGTGCAGGATAAGATGAGCTGTATGGTAAGCTCATTCCCATGGCTTCAATTGCTGAAGCCATGGTATTTGCGGTGTACATACCGCCGCATGCGCCGGCACCCGGACAAGCGTGTTCTATAATACCCTGAAAATCCTCTTCATTCAAATTTCCAGCCATTTTCTGACCCAAAGCCTCGAATGCGGAAACAATATTAAGTGACTGGCCTTTGTAATTGCCTGAGTGAATGCTGCCGCCATAAACCATAATTGAGGGACGATTCAATCTTCCCATTGCCATGATAGCTCCGGGCATATTCTTATCGCAGCCCGGAAGCGCAATTAATCCATCATAATAGTGGCCTCCGCAGACTGTTTCTATTGAATCCGCAATAAGGTCTCGTGAAACCAGAGAGAAACGCATTCCCTCCGTGCCATTAGTTATACCATCACTGATACCTATAGTATGGAACATCAGCCCGACCAGATCATTATTCCAAACACCTTTTTTGACGACCTGAGCAAGATCATTAAGGTGCATATTGCAGGTGTTGCCATCATAGCCCATACTTACAATACCAACCTGAGCTTTTGCCAGGTCCGCTTTGGTCAATCCGATACCATGAAGCATAGCCTGAGAAGCAGGTTGTGTCGGGTCTTGTGTTACTGTCTTGCTATATTTATTAAGTTCCATTAAATTGTTATGGTTGTGTGTTCTCTTTGAGTTGTCTTAGTGCTCAGGTGCTATCCTTTTTTCATGTTTGAACTTAAAAAAAAAGCCTTTCGGTTAGAAGAAGGCGTCTGATTTTTTTAATAAGTGTTTTAAATCTTTCGCCTATGCAGTGGGGATGAGAATGACAGTTAAGAGAATAATAATGACGAAGAGTTCAAGTGACTTGATCCTTAATTGAGGGGCATTTTCTAATAAACTCTTCGTGCTTAAAACGTTCATGCTATCGCGTTTTTATTTACATCTCAATTTAAAGCCTTCGTTTATTTATAGCAAGCATTAATAATTATTTTTTCATTAAGAATTTAATTTCGTTTCCATGATAATTTAAGAATTTTATTCTGTTAAAATAATAACCACTTCTATTTAATTCTAATCGGTAGACCAAAACCGTTTTGGGTTCTCAGTTCAAAAAACTATGCATGCATAGTAAATAAGCTGCATTCTGCCTGAAAGTCATCGAGTAGGGAGAATTATTGCAATTCTTGGACATAAAAAAAGCCCCTTAAATCTATTGATCTAAGGGGATTTTCTAAAGGTTTTTATTTAAGCGTTTTGTGTTCCTTCTGCAAGCACCATAATATTATTATTAAGCACTTCGATTACGCCGCCCTTTATAAAAATAGTTTCTTCAGTGTTTCCGGTACGGATGATCACTTTGCCATCTTCTAAAGTTGAAACGATAGGAGCGTGGTCTTTAAGCACTTCGAAAGATCCCATTGTACCGGGTACAGTTACTGATCTCACTTCGCCTTCGAAAACCTTTTTATCAGGGGTTAATATTTCTAGTTTCATATTTTGGGATATGAGACATGAGATATGAGATATGAGACTGAGTGTTTAGATCCCAATTCTCAAATCTTACTTCTCACATCACTTACGCATTAGCTTCAGCTAATAATTTCTTTCCTTTTTCTACTGCATCCTCAATAGTACCAACAAGGTTGAATGCCGCTTCAGGATATTCATCGACTTCACCGTCCATAATCATGTTGAACCCTTTGATGGTATCTTTAATGTCAACCAATACACCTTTTAAACCGGTGAACTGCTCAGCAACGAAGAATGGCTGTGAAAGGAAACGCTGTACACGGCGTGCGCGTCCAACTATTAATTTATCTTCTTCAGAAAGCTCATCCATACCTAAGATGGCGATGATATCCTGTAATTCTTTGTAACGCTGTAAGATCTCTTTAACACGTTGCGCGGTACCGTAGTGCTCATCCCCAAGGGTTGCTGCATTCAGGATCCTAGAAGTTGAATCCAATGGATCCACCGCGGGGTAGATACCAAGTTCAGCAATCTTACGTGAAAGTACAGTTGTAGCATCAAGGTGAGCAAAAGTTGTAGCCGGTGCCGGGTCAGTCAAATCATCCGCAGGGACGTAAACCGCCTGAACAGATGTAATTGAACCACGTTTTGTTGATGTGATACGCTCCTGCATCAAGCCCATCTCAGTTGCCAGCGTTGGCTGGTAACCTACAGCAGATGGCATCCGGCCTAAAAGGGCTGATACCTCAGAACCTGCCTGAGTGAAACGAAAGATGTTATCTACGAAGAAAAGTATGTCTTTTCCTTGTCCTTCGCCATCACCATCACGGAAATATTCTGCTACAGTTAATCCGGACAAAGCCACACGTGCACGTGCACCAGGAGGCTCATTCATTTGTCCAAATACCAATGTAGCTTTAGAGTCTTTTAATGCTTCTTTATCAACAGATGCCAGATCCCAGCCGCCTTCTTCCATAGAATGCTTGAAAGCATCTCCGTAGTTGATTACACCGGACTCGATGAACTCACGAAGAAGGTCATTACCCTCACGTGTACGCTCACCCACACCGGCAAAAACAGATAAACCTGAATATGCTTTCGCGATGTTGTTTACCAGTTCCATAATAAGAACCGTTTTACCAACACCAGCACCGCCAAATAATCCAATCTTACCTCCCTTGGCATAAGGCTCTAAAAGGTCGATAACTTTGATACCTGTGAAAAGTACTTCAGTATCAGTAGAAAGCTCATCAAATTTTGGCGGTGTATTGTGGATAGGGTAACCATCTTTATTGTCGACGTCATCGATGCCATCGATAGCCTGGCCAACCACGTTAAATAAACGCCCTTTAATTTTATCGCCAACCGGCATTTTAATAGCAGATCCAGTATCCGTTACGCTCATTCCACGAACTAACCCATCAGTTGAATCCATCGCAACCGCTCTTACACGATCCTCTCCAAGATGTTGCTGAACCTCAAGAACGATCTTTTGTCCGTTATCTTTTACGATTTCAAGAGCGTCATAAATTTTAGGTAAGTGTGCATTATCAGTGAAGCTAACGTCGACTACAGGTCCGATGATCTGTGCTATTTTTCCAGAGTTTGGCATATAATTTTTGTAAAACTTTATTAAATCAACAATTTAAGCCCTTTTTAAAGGGTGTTTTTTGGTCTGCAAAAATACTCTTTATCACCGTAAATCAAATACTTAATTGAGAATTTTTGTGCAATAATTTAAAAACGTTTTTTTCGGGTGTATGGCGAGTGCAGCAAGAGGTCTTAATATCAACTTTCTCAATTAAAATGGAGCCCGATTCAGAGGTCGGGGTGGGATGAATATCGCGCTGTGCTCAGAGCGGTAATCTCGTTCAGGATGTGCTATCCGGATTCCCTTAAACAGATCCGGACTGCTGATTCAAACCAAAATCCAAATTAATTGTAGTAACTATTATTAAACGAAATATAAACCCAAACTAAATAGAAACGTCATGAAAACAAACAATCAGCTTAAATCTCTTTCATTATTTGAAAAGGCCATTTTATCTCTTGCAGCTACATTAAGCATTTTCCTTGCATCAGTTAAAACATTTGCACAATCCGCTCCGGATAAGGTAGAAGTCGACATAAACGCTGGCGGTGACGCTGTATGGTACGGACAACCATGGGTGTGGGTTATTGGAGTAGCGCTATTTATTGTTATCATAATCGCGATCACGCGTAACAATAACACTAGAGCATAATTTCATAATTGGAATGAGGTTTTCGGTTATGGTCAAAGCATTTTGGCTCGCCAATCCTCAACTAATAATATTAGAAAAGCTCCCTTGGTTAGAGGGGGCTTTTCGTTTTATAGCTCTCTCTTTAACAATCATCCCAATCATTCATTTCGGAAACCAGACTATCGGCACCCGCCGTCTGTTGTGGAACTTTAATCATCGATTTAATTAAATTTGGGTTTCTTTGAATGATGAAACTCTGCAATACTTTTCGGACGATCCAGGGCATTCGGGTTATAAGTTAATAATTAATGAAGAGAATTTTAGTGACCGGTAGTAACGGTCTGCTAGGTCAAAAACTGACGGATATCAGCCTGCTTGATGGAGAGATTGACCTTATTGCTACATCTGTCGGAGCGAACAGGCACCCTGCGAAATCAGGCTATATATATGAAGAGTTTGATATACGTGATGCCGATCGATTTGGGGAGCTAATTGAAAAATATCGTCCCGATGCTGTTATCAACACAGCGGCCATGACCAATGTAGACACGTGCGAGGTTGAAAAGGACTTATGCAAAGCATTAAATGTGGACGCTGTGGCCGGTCTGGTCTCTGTTTGCGAAAAGTATGATGTCCATTTGGTTCATATCTCAACGGACTTTATATTCGACGGAGAGAATGGACCGTATCCTGAAGAGGCAGAACCGAGTCCATTGAGTTATTACGGGCTTACGAAGCTGCATGCAGAAGAATTACTGAAAGAGTCGTCCTGCCGTTGGGCTATCCTCCGAACAATCATTGTTTATGGTATTGTTAGCGATATGAGCAGAAGCAATATAGTCTTGTGGGCAAAGGGAGCGCTAGAGAAGGGAGTGCCCATCAACGTGGTAAAAGATCAGTGGCGGATGCCAACCCTCGCGGAAGACCTTGCTATTGGCTGTATACTGGCAGTTAAGAAAGAAGCAACAGGGGTTTTTAATATCTCCGGGAAGGATTTGATGAGTATTATTGAAATTGTTGAAAGGGTAGCCGATTTTTACAGGCTTGATAAGGCGTTAATCAATCCCATATCGGCAGAAAGCCTGAATCAAACTGCAAAGCGGCCCAAAAAAACAGGTTTTATTTTAGATAAAGCCATCAGCGAGTTAGGATATCGGCCCAGATCCTTCGAAGAAGGAATGGCGATAATTGACGAGCAGCTTAAAAGCGCTCTGTGACGACGTGAGAAGGCAGAGATTTCGACTATTTTCAAAAAACTTATGTTAGTTTAAAAAGAAAGCATATTTTTGCAGTCCGTTAAAAAAGGCACCTGTAGCTTAATTGGATAGAGCACCTGACTACGGATCAGGAGGTTAGGGGTTCGACTCCCTTCAGGTGCACATTGAAAAGTGCACGATTAGACGAGCGAGAATTCGATCGAGCATCCCGATTGCAAATCGGGAAGGTTAGGAGTTCGACTACCTTCAGGTGCACATAGTAAAAAAGCCTTTTCGACCATCACACGGAAAGGCTTTTAAAATTTAAAATAAACCTATTTCTTCACCCATTCCATACTGGTGATACCAGAGGAATGAAATTTAGATCATTCGAATGCTGAACCTAGTTTTGTTTGGCCCTCCGGGCGCTGGTAAAGGAACACAATCCGAAAAGTTAATTCAAAAATACAAACTGGTTCATTTATCAACGGGGGATATACTTAGAGGTGAGATAACACAAGGCACGGATTTAGGCCTTGAGGCGAAGAAACTCATGGATCAGGGAGTTTTAGTTCCTGACCAGGTTGTGATCGGAATGATTAGCAACAAGGTCGATTCAAATAAAAATGCTCAGGGATTTATTTTTGACGGTTTTCCAAGGACTGTTGCCCAGGCGGAAGCTTTAGATGAGCTCTTGGAAAGTAAGTCTTCAGCTATCTCAGGAATGGTAGCCTTGGTTGTTGATAACGAAGAATTGGAAAAGCGTCTTTTGAACCGCGGCAAGGATTCAGGTCGTCCGGATGATGCTAATCCTGAAGTGATTCGCAAACGCATTGATGAGTATAATTCTAAAACAGCTCCTGTAGCTAACTACTATAAAGATCAGAATAAGTTTACCAGCATCAACGGTATAGGTACAGTAGATGAAATATTCGGATCGATCTGCAAGGTTGTTGATGCCTTTTAATAAATCAGGGTACTCATGATCGCATCTTCTCTTCTTTAATTAGCATGCATTTTGCTCTCTGTTAAAAAATAAAACCTGCATGAGCTTACCGTGCCGTTAAAAAAAAAACGAAATAGACCATGCTCATGCAAGCTTTATTGCCATTAAAAACATTTATTCTCAAATAAAAAATGTCTCAGAGTTCAAATTTTGTTGATTATGTAAAAATATGCTGCCGGTCAGGCCATGGCGGGGCTGGATCATCGCATTTGCATAGAGATATTTTAACTTCAAAAGGAGGTCCTGATGGCGGCGACGGTGGACGTGGTGGCCATATCACTCTGAAGGGAAACAGCCAGCTCTGGACACTTCTTCACCTTAAATACAGGAAACATATTATTGCCGAGAACGGCTTACCCGGATCAAGCGGGCAGAGATCGGGGCGCACCGGAGAAGATGAAATTCTCGAAGTGCCACTCGGAACTATCGCCCGGAACTCTGAAACCGGCGAGATTCTATTTGAGATCACTAAGGATGGTGAAACGAAGATATTAACTTCCGGCGGGAGGGGCGGTTTGGGTAACTGGCATTTTAAAACATCTACCAAGCAAACTCCGAGATATTCTCAGCCGGGTGAACCCGGTAAAGAGGAATGGATGGTGCTTGAATTAAAAATTCTTGCAGATGTGGGTCTCGTAGGGTTCCCAAATGCTGGTAAATCAACATTGCTGTCAGTAGTGTCGGCTGCAAAGCCTGAAATTGCTGATTACGCTTTTACAACCCTGGTTCCAAACCTTGGCATAGTTTCCTATAAAAATAACAAGTCATTCGTAATGGCGGATATACCCGGAATTATTGAGGGAGCGTCTAAAGGCAAAGGTCTTGGAATACGTTTCTTGAGACATATCGAGCGTAATTCAGTCCTGTTATTCCTTGTTCCTGCCGATACCAGCCGGACTATAAAAGAAGAGTACCATATACTTCTTAACGAGCTTGAACAGTACAATCCGGAACTGATGCAGAAGCCACGCGTTTTGGCTATAAGTAAATCAGACATGCTGGACGAAGAGCTGATCGCGGAAATGAAAACTGACCTGCCCGACCTTCCGGCACTATTTATCTCATCGGTGGCTCAAAAGGGTTTGCTTGAGCTGAAAGATCTGCTGTGGAAGGTAATTAACACATAGTTGTCAGTTACCTGTTGCCAATTTTCCAGACTTATTCCTCAAAAAATCTTCAATAAATTATCCCGAGGCAATTTATTTGATCAACACGCAAATCTGCCCTGTCAGTTGACATATTGACAAAAATCTCCCTCATCTAAACAATTTCCTCTTTTTTCCCTTTTACCATCATGACATCAGAGCAGGAAACCTTAGAAGAAACGGGCTTAGTTTTCTCAAGCGACTCCAATGCAGGAATAAGCCGAAAAAAATCTGGCAAAAACTACATTTATTTAGATAAAAAGGGTGATAACATAACCGATGAAAAGACGCTTGACAGAATAAAAAAGTTGGTTTTGCCGCCAGCCTGGACTAATGTCTGGATTGCGGAAAAGAAGAACGCACATCTTCAAGCCACTGGCATTGATGCTGCCGGCAGGAAACAATACAAGTACCATCATGATTGGGCCCGGCATCGAAACGAAACCAAATATTATCGCCTGCTCGAGTTTGGGAACAGGCTCCCTGAGTTCAGAAAAAATATTGTGAAAGACTTACGGAGAAAGGAGCTGGACGAGCGTAAAGTATTGGCAATCTCTGTAAATATGATGCAAAAGACGCTGATTCGAATTGGTAACGAATCTTACAAGCAATTATATGGTTCCTACGGATTAACAACCCTTAGAGATAAGCATGTGAAAATCAACGGCAATTCACTAAAACTTAGTTTCAAAGGTAAAAAGGGGGTATTGCATGATATTGATATTTCAGACAAGAGCCTGGCAAAACTAGTAAAGAAATGCCGGGACATTCCGGGCCAGGAACTATTCCAATATTATACTCCCGATGGCGATAGAAAGTCAATAGATTCCGGGAAGGTGAATAATTATATAAAAGAAATTAGCTGCTGCGATTTTACAGCAAAAGATTTTCGGACCTGGGCCGGCACCATGCATACCATGAAACATCTGGCAGAATTCGATTATCCGGATAATGCAACACTTAAGAAAAAGATCATTGTTACAGCTATAGATCTGGTAGCGGCAAAACTTGGCAACACCAGGGCGATTTGTAAAAAATCTTACGTCTTTCCCGCATTACTGGAAGAGTATGAGAACGGATCGTTAGTTCCTTATTTGAAAAAGTTATCCAGATCCCCCGATTTTACCAGTGAGAAAGGGCTTAATCATGATGAGAAAATCCTGCTAAGCTTTCTTAAGGCTCAGAAAAAAAAGAAGTCGAGTACATGCACAAAAATAAAAGCTACTAAGGCAGCATAAGCAAGCAACCTTTTTGACAGTAAAAGCATCTTCTGTATATGAAGATTCTTGTTATAATTATTGCATTGATGCTGCCTTGTGTGGTGTTTTCTCAAAGCCAGGATAGTATTTTTCAGTACTGCCAGGTTAGGTTATTTGGGAAATCTACGGGGATTAGCATTGAAATTGACTACGGGCAGGAGAAAAAATTTTTTGATAAAAGCTCAGTTCTTAAGGATGATAAGGGCGATTTTAGAATATTTAATTCCGTAGCACACGCATTAAACTATATGGGCGCCATGGGTTGGAGGGTTATCCAGACTTATAAGATTGGACCTGACCCGGATCTTTTTGATCAGTGTTTTTTAATGGAAACTAAGAAAAAATCCACAAGATAGTTAATCCTTAGGAGGAGTCTTAACGGAATGAACTGGCTGCTCGTCGGTTTCCCTCCTTTTGGCAGGGTTTGGCAAATTTGGCTCGTCTTTAGTGTATACCCTGTCTTCCGGTTTCACTACAGCCTCGTTATCATCTTTAGGACTCTTTACCTCTTTTTGTTTTGAATCCTGTGGACGGAGTTTTTCCGGTTTTTCGCTTTCATTATTCATATTATATAAACAACCGAAAAGAAGCAATGTTTGCCCCTTGATCTTGCCCGCGGTGCTTTAGCAAGCGAACTCACAATATCGTTTACTTTGTCCGTCTCAGTAATTCATCTTTACGTGATCATAAAAATTAAAAAATAAACGTGAATGATTCGTGGTTAACTTACCCTCGAACCAATAAAAAACAGATTATGGTATGTGGGGCGCAATTTTACTTACTGTTTATCATCCAATGTGATAACTTTGGGCTCTCGTTATTAAAAATATGAAAGTCGCGATAAATGGTTTTGGGCGTATTGGCAGGATTACTCTGCGGGCTTTGCTTGAAAAAGCAGGTATTGAGGTGGTCGCAATCAATGATCTCACCGATACAAAAACTCTTGCGCATTTGTTTAAGTACGACTCAGTTCATCGCGGATTTAGCGGAACTGTTGGTGCGGTCGAAAATGGTCTGATGGTCAACGGAAAGCTGATTCGTGTGTTCGCTCAAAGGGATCCGTTAAACCTTCCATGGAAGGAATTGAGTGTCGATCTTGTTATTGAATCTACCGGTAAATTTACTACAGCTGAACTTGCGTCAGCCCACCTGAAAGCCGGGGCCAGGCAGGTAATTATTTCTGCTCCTTCAGAAGACAAAGAACTGCCGACAGTTGTATTGGGCGTTAACGATTATTCGGTTGACTTGACTTCCTGCATTTTATCTAACGCATCATGTACAACGAACAACGTTGCTGCAATGGTCAAGGTATTAGATGATAACTGGGGCGTAGTAACGGGCTACATAACAACAGTTCATTCAATGACTGGCGATCAAAACCTTCACGATGCCCCACACAGGGATCTGCGGAGAGCAAGAGCAGCTTCTGCATCTATTATCCCTACTACTACCGGCGCTGCCAAAGCCATCACTAATATATTTCCGCACCTGGATGGCAAATTAGGGGGTGCAGGTATCCGTGTTCCTGTTCTAAATGGTTCGTTAACAGATTTTACTTGTATTCTAAAGGCAGTTCCCTCTGCAGAAGATATTAACCTGGCGTTCAGAAAGGCGTCGGAAGGGTTCCTTAAGGGTGTGCTTGAATATACATCCGATCCAATTGTTTCTGTTGATATTCTGGACAATCCTCACTCATGCATTTTTGATTCGGAGCTTACCTCAGTGGTCGGCGATCTCGTTAAAGTGGTGGGCTGGTATGATAATGAATCCGGGTACTCAAATCGCCTGGCAGACCTTGTAGTAAAGATTGCCGAACTTGATATAAGATAATTCGGGCGATCAATGATAACATTTATCACCACCGATCAAACTCTGGATCTGCGCAGCTCAGAATTAAGATGGGGACTTGACAGAAGTTTATGTGGTTTTGAAGGCGATGATGACAAAGATTCGTTTCATGTTGGGTATGTTCAGGATGAAAAGCTTGTCAGTATAGCGACCTTTCATAAACAGCCCATGGAAGGATTTTTTGGAACAGGATATCAGCTCCGGGGCATGGTAACTCACCCGGAGTTTCAGGGAAAAGGAATTGGCAACCAACTTTTAAATTTTTCCATTGTTTACCTGGGGGGGCAAATGGCGAATTACCTCTGGTGTAATTCAAGGAAAATCGCGTACAAGTTTTACCAGGGTATAGGATTTGAGTTTATATCGGAAGAGTTTGAACTGCCTAAGATAGGCCCGCACAGAGTGATGTACCTTAAAATTAACTAAGAAGTAGAAACAGGAGCTAGGAGGTACACCAAGCATACCCAATTTTATCCGGACAATCATGCACCTGGCAACCGACAACTAAAAACTAACAACCAACAATGAAGACGATCGATTACATAAATTTTTCGGGTAAAAAAGCCCTGATACGAGTTGATTTCAATGTTCCACTCGATGAACATTTTAATATCACTGACGATAACCGCATCATGGGCGCAGTGCCAACGATTGAAAAGATATTGAAGGACGGTGGATCGGTAATTCTAATGTCTCACCTTGGAAGGCCAAAAGATGGTCCGACAAAAAAATATTCATTATGCCACGTTATAAAACATCTATCGCTTGTTTTGAACACAAAGGTAAAATTTGCCGATGATTGTATTGGTAAAGAAGCTGTAGCGCTTGCTAAAGACTTAAAGGCCGGCGAGGTTTTACTCCTGGAAAATCTCAGATTCTATAACGAGGAAGAAAAAGGCGACGAAGCATTTGCGAAGAAGCTTGCTGCTTTGGGAGACGTATATGTGAATGATGCATTTGGAACTGCGCATAGAGCGCATTCTTCTACAGCGATTGTCGCCAGGTTCTTTCCGGACGCTAAGTACTTCGGATACCTTATGGCTGGCGAACTTGCTAATGCCGAAAAAATTCTTAACCATGCCGAGAGGCCGTTTACAGCAATAATGGGTGGCGCTAAAGTTTCTGATAAGATCGAATTAATAGACCAGTTGCTTAAGAAAGTTGATAACCTGATCATCGGCGGGGGAATGGCTTACACCTTTGCTAAGGCTCAGGGTGGCAAGATTGGAAATTCACTTGTAGAGGATGATAAGCTGGAACTGGCGACAGAACTAATCGCACAAGCGAAAAAGAAAAACGTAAACCTTTTATTGCCTGTTGACTCAATTATTGCTGATGCTTTCGCTGAAGATGCTAAGACGGGAAAAGCAAAAAATGATAATATTAAAGATGGCTGGATGGGCCTTGATATTGGTGCAGAGTCGATCAAAAGCTTTGTAAAAGTGATTAAGAAGTCTAAAACCATCCTTTGGAATGGACCTATGGGCGTTTTCGAAATGGAAAAATTCCAGGAGGGAACTAAGTCTGTTGCTGAAGCGGTTGTCGAAGCGACGAAAAAAGGTGCCTTCTCACTTATTGGCGGCGGTGATTCTGCTGCAGCAGTAGCAAAATTTGGTTTTAATGATGATGTTAGTTATGTATCAACCGGCGGAGGTGCATTGCTCGAGTATATGGAAGGGAAAGAGCTTCCAGGAGTGAAGGCGATAAATTCCTGAGTTTTTTATTCGTGGGATGATCTGGAGTTCCTATGAGTTATTTCTCATAGGAATAGTTTGATCAGATATGCTTAAGATCAGATTTAGCAGCCAATTTAGTATAGATGGAGCCAGATCCAACATACACCAATAAAATAGACGAAAATAAGATGGAAAATGCCAACAAGTAACCCATGTTGAATGCAACCTGAGAGGTTTTTATTTCCGGATTAAAATTGAAAATCAATCCCGCGAAGGCCATGTAAAGAGATATCAATCCCGCGACTATTCCAAAACCCAGATAGAAAGGTTTACGATTGATCAGTATAGGAAGGCATCCTAACAAAAGGATCGCGTAGTCAATGACATAAATATTTGAAAAGTAAAGCGTTGCACCAAAGTTTATTAATCCGAGCAATAAAAAGTATACAGAACCAATGAGTTTAGCCCGTTTTAATTTTTGCTCTTCACTTAAATTTTTCATACTTTTTTTCAGGGATAGTAGTTTGTCACAAAGTAAATATAGTACTTGTCTGCGATAAATTGCCTGGCTTCCAGCGTCATCGCCAAAAGAATTATTCAGCATTGTCGTACGTTTCTTTCAGCCAAAGCAATAATCCGGTATTCACTTCTTCAAGGCTGGATAGCTGTACCCTATGTGAGCACATAGAACCAAATGGTCCGGAATTTTGCAAAATCCCGTTCAAATTACTTGCATATCTCATTAATTATATTTTACTTTGAATTTCAAAGTGATTTTTGTATGAAAGAAAAGGATGTCTATGCAGAATTAAGTTCGATCAGAGACTTGATGGAACGTTCTTCCAAGTTTATCTCACTAAGCGGACTGTCCGGCGTCATAGCAGGCTTGTATGCCCTTGCGGGGGCTGGGCTTGGATATTTGCTGGTGCATAACCTGAAAACTGAAACCGGATCGGACGGGCCTTATGCAGGCGAACCGGTCATATTTTGGCAATTGTTCATGATCGCATTGGCAGTACTTGTTTTTTCTGTCGTTACAGCCTGCTGGTTTAGCGTGCGGAAAGCAAAAGTGAAAAACGAGAACGTGTGGAATCCTGTAAGCCGCAGGTTGCTGGCAGCAATTGTTGTTCCGCTGTTTACCGGCGGGTTGTTCATTATTATCATGATGATGAAGGGGGATTATACCACTGTCGCAGCGGCCTGCCTTATTTTTTATGGTTTGGCTTTAGTTGCGGGAAGCCATTACACGTATAATGATGTAAAATGGCTGGGGTTTTGCGAGATTTTCTTAGGTTTGCTCGCTTTAGTGCTGCCGGGCTATGGTTTGATCCTGTGGGCGATCGGTTTTGGCCTTCTGCATATTATTTATGGTACCATTCTGCATTTTAAATACGAAAGGTGAAAGTTTCTCTGGAACAATTCGATAAGGCTTTTGAGAACAGGATAAGGCTTCAGATAATGAGTGTGCTGGCGGTAAACAACAGCTACGATTTTAATTCCCTCAAAGATCTGCTGCAGGTGACCGATGGGAACCTGGCTTCGCACCTTAAAGCTCTTGAGAAGGAGGACTATATTACCATAACCAAATCTTTCATCGGGCGAAAGCCTAATACCCAATACGCCGCTACCCAAAAGGGAAAAGATGCTTTCAAAAAGCACCTTCTAGCACTTGAAAATTTAATCAACCAACAGAAGTAATATTTTTTTATCTATATACTTTGAAAAACAAAGTACTTTTAAAACTGAAAAAATGGAAAATCAAAACGAAAACAACTCCTTAATCGACTGGATCAAAGGATCCGTAATTATTAAAATGGCGCTGATTGGGTGCTTAACTTTGGTGCTTTTAGTCCCGTCAGTATTGATACGGGATCTCATCAGTGAGCGGCAAAGCCGTCAGAATGAGGTGATCACAGAGGTTTCTGATAAATGGGCAGGCAGTCAGCTTTTGCAGGGACCGATATTAATTCTCCCTTATAAAAACATGGTTACTGATAAAGACAAGGATGGAAAGATAGCTTCCAGGGAGGCATTATCTCATTTCTATATCCTGCCCGAAATGCTGAATATAGAATCTGAAACGCAGCCCAAGGTGCTTCACAGGGGCATATTCGATGCTGTGGTCTATGATACGAAGATAAAAACACATGGCCGGTTTCAGACGCCTGACTTCAAAAAAGCGGGCATCGACCCGGGCTCAGTCATCTGGCAGCAGGCACGGGTGGTAATTGGACTGAGTGATCTGAAGGGATTGAAAAACAATCCAGTAATAAAACTTGGCGATTCTTCCTACAGCGTTGAGCCGGATTTCTCTTCAATAAATCTCTTTAAGCATAATCTGGTTGTGCTTGCCGATCTTGGTGGCTTAAAGAATGCCAACCTGAATTTCAGCTTTGGCATGAACCTGCGAGGGAGCAGCGAATTGAGTTTCATGCATTTGGGAAAAAATACTTCAGTTAAAGCGTG
>NZ_JBBJNI010000006.1:51965-57565 GCF_037719425.1 Daejeonella sp.
GCGTGGGGTATATGGAGCAATCCAAGTTTTACAGGTCGGTATTTACCGGAAGAAAGAAAGATTTCTGCCACCGATTTCGAAGCAACCTGGACCATGCCATATTTTAACAGGCCGTTTCCCCAGCAGTGGTCGGATTCAGAAGTTGTATTTAATGATAAACTGGTGGAGGAAGCCACTTTTGGGGTCAAATTCATTTTGCCCGTCGACCAATACCAAAAAACCATACGTTCGGCCAAATACGCTATCTTAATAATACTGCTAACCTTTGTTTCGCTCTTCTTTACGGAGATTCTCAACAAGAGAAATGTCCACATATTCCAGTATGTGCTTATCGGGGCGACCATGGTCATTTATTATACCCTGCTTCTTTCATTCACAGAACAGGTAGGATTTAATTGGGCTTATATTATCGCTTCGGTAGCCACCACACTGCTGATAAGTGTTTTTATTGCCTCTGTTTTAAGAAGCAGGAAGATCGCTGCCATATTTGCGACGATACTAAGTGTATTTTACACATTTATCTTTGTTATCATCCAGTTACAGGATCTCGCACTTCTTTTCGGAAGCGTAGGGTTGTTTACAACAGTTGCACTGCTGATGTATTTTTCCGGGAAGATTGAGTGGGAGAAGAAGTAATTAAAACGTAATTCGAAGCACACTTGCCGATTCAGAACTGGCTAGCCTGGCGAACTATTTTCTTATAAATAGGGCAGGAACACGGTATTTGCACCGTTAAAACTGTGGAAAACTTTTTTTGTGGGAGATAGTGGTAAAAAGTGGTAAGTTATTTACTTTTACTCTTGAATTAATGAGTGAAGTACCATAATGTCCCATTTTTTAGGAGAATTTGATTGTAAACTTGATGCTAAGGGCAGGATGATGATACCATCCAGTCTGAAGAAACAGCTTCCAGAAGCTGAGCGTGAAGGACTTGTGATCAATCGTGGCTTTGAAAAGCACCTCGTTATTTACACGAAAAAAGAATGGGATCAAATCACCAGTGAACTCAGCAGATTAAATCTATATGAGAAAAAGAGCCGGGATTTCGTTCGTTACTTCACCCGTGGAGCTACGGAGCTTGCGCTCGATTCCGCAAACCGTATCCTTTTTCCTAAAGCATTAATGGAGTATGCAGGCATTACGACTGAAGTTGTGTTGTCATGCCAGTTGAATAAAATTGAGGTTTGGGCTAAAGACGCCTATGATGCACAGATGGATAATGAGCCAGACAACTTTGCAAATCTTGCCGAGGAGGTAATGGGTAATTCAGAAAGGGGGCTAGATGACTGATTATCACCAGCCAGTTATGCTCCGTGAATGTATAGAAGCACTAAATATTAAACCTGATGGGATCTACGTCGATGTTACTTTTGGCGGCGGCGGTCATTCCCTTGAAATACTGAAACACCTGGGTCCGCAGGGAAGGCTGCTTGCTTTCGATCAGGACGCTGACGCACAGAAGAATTTACCCAAAGATGATCGATTAACCTTTATTGATCAGAACTTCCGCTATTTGAAAAACAATTGCCGTTTGCAGGGTGCCATTTCTGCTGACGGCATTCTGGCTGATCTAGGTGTTTCGTCGCACCAATTTGATCAGCCAGAACGGGGGTTCTCTATCCGCTTTGATGCAGATCTGGATATGCGGATGGATCAGGCAGGTTCATTGACTGCCAAAGACGTGGTTAACGACTACACTGAAGAGCAATTGCACAGAATCTTCGGAATCTATGGCGAGATAAAGAATGCGAAATCATTGGCCCGCACCCTGGTTACTGTTCGCTTGAACAAAACTATTCAAACTGTTGCAGATCTTAAAAATGCCATTGGAACTCTTATCCCTAAAGGGAAAGAAAATAAATATCTCGCGCAGGTTTTTCAGGCACTTAGAATTGAAGTCAACCAGGAATTAGAGGCTTTGAAGGAGTTTCTCGAACAATCAGTGGAGGTCCTGGGAAGCGAGGGGCGTTTGGTTGTGATGTCATATCATTCACTTGAAGACAGGCTGGTTAAAAATTTTATCGCAAAAGGAAAGTTTCATGGCGAGGTTGAAAAGGATTTTTTCGGAAACCCGATAAAGCCGCTGGAGAGCCTGACAAGAAAAGCGGTAGTTGCTTCCGAAAGAGAAGTGAAAGAGAATAACCGGGCAAGGAGTGCAAAGCTTAGAATAGCGGTGAAGAATTAAGCGAAAAGGCTTATGAAATATGAGTAACCAATTTAAAAACGAAACTACTGAGGAGGGTGAAGTTGAAAGGGAAGTGCAGCCTGAAATAAATGAAAAGGCTGAGCTTCCCCGCAACTTCTTTACACTGATGTTTACCGAAGGGGTTATCTCAAAGGAAGCAGCAACTGATATGCTGCCATTTATAATATTCATTGCCTTTTTGGGCATGATCTATATAGGAAATCGTCATTTCGCTGAAAACAATATCCGTGATATTGATAAGCTTGGAAGGGAAGTCAAGGAATTAAGCTGGGATTATAAAACCCTTAAAGCAGATCTTATGATGAAAAGTACTCAGACAGAAGTTGCAAGAGAGGTGGATACTTTGGGCCTGAAAGAACCAATTGAGCCACCGAAGAAAATTGTAATTACAGAAGGGGAATTTGAATAGATGAAAGAGTCAAGAAACAAGAACCAAGACAACGCAGCCGGTAACAACCGACAACCAACAACCAACAACTAGCCCGTGAATATCAGAACCGACATAATATTACGCGTGTACATAGCTTTCGGGCTTATTGTGATTTTCGCGTTTGCGGTTTTGTTCAAGCTTTTTCATGTTCAGTATGTTGAAGGAGCTAAGTGGAGGTCAATGGCTGACAGTCTTTCTACCCGTTTCGCAAATGTTGAAGCAGCCCGCGGAAACATATATGCTGCAGACGGAAAGAGTTTGCTGGCGACTTCCGTTCCTGAATATGAAGTGCGGATGGATGTGATGGCAGGCGGGATCGAGAAAGATGAGGTGTTCTACGAGAAGATTGATTCTTTAGCGGCTAAATTATCATCTTTTTTTGGTGACAAGTCGTCAAAACAATACTCAAGAATGCTGCGGAATGCACGGGAAGATAAGACCCGGTATTTGCTTTTGAAACGTAACGTCACTCACCAGGAGTTAAAAGCCATTCGGAAATTCCCTGTGTTCAATATGGGAAGGTACAAAGGCGGGTTGATCTCCGTGCAGCAGAATAAAAGGATTATGCCTTTCCAAAGCCTGGCTGCACGTACAATTGGTTATAAAAACGACAATGTGCAGCCTGTTGGTTTGGAAGGAGCATACGGCTCTTACATTGATGGCGAAAGTGGCAAAAGGCTGGTTCAGCGTATTGCAGGTGGGATTTGGATGCCTGTTAACCAGGATATAGAAATCGCACCTAAAGAAGGAGCAGATATTATTTCAACGATTGATGTCAATATGCAGGATGTTGCTCAGCGAGCATTGAAAAAACAATTGATCTTAAGTAATGCAGATCATGGCACAGTAGTTTTGATGGAAGTTGCTACCGGGGAAGTTAGAGCGATAGCCAATTTTAGCAGGGAGAGTGAAGGCGTTTACAAAGAGAAATTTAATTACGCAATCGCAGGTAATCAGGATCCGGGATCAACCTTCAAGGTGGCGTCATACATGGCTTTGCTTGAAGATAAAAAAGTAGATACAAATACCATGGTAGGCACGGGAACTTATCCTATTCCTGGCAAGGTCATTACCGACTCCCACGGAAGTATCGGGACTGTGACAGTAAAAAGAGCTTTCGAAGAGTCTTCAAATGCTGCAGTGGCTCAGCTTGTAAATAATGCATATAAGGGAAATCAGTCAGAGTTTACTGATCATTTATACAGATGGCACCTTCAGGAAAAGTTACAGCTGCAGATCCCAGGGGAAGCTCAACCAGTTGTTAAGAATCCAAATAATAGAAGCTGGAATAAAAACATGACCCTGCCGCAAATGGCTTATGGTTATGAAATGCAGCTTACTCCGCTTAAAATGTTGTCGTTCTATAATGCGATCGCTAACAACGGTAAATATATAGCGCCGATTTTTGTTAAGGAGATTAAGAGACTTGGAAATACAGTAGAGCAGTTCAAAGCACGGGTTATTAACGAAAAGATCTGTACGGATGAAACTTTAAGTAAGATCAAAGCAATGCTTGAAGGCGTTATAACTAATGGTACAGGTAAAACAATTATAAAAAGCCCGTTCTATAGTGTTGCAGGTAAATCGGGAACAGCACAAGTTGCAGATGGAAATAAGGGATATAAAGCAAAACGTCAATATCAGGCATCTTTTTGCGGCTATTTCCCTGCTGATAACCCTAAATATTCTCTAATCGTCGTCATAAATGATCCGAAAAACGGATACTATGGTGCGCAAGTTAGCGGCCCTGTTTTCCGTGAAGTAGCTGACAGGGTTTATGCAGGTGACGTTAACATGTACGATTCTATGAAGGACCAGAAGTTAGCTGGCAACGTTAAAATGCCATCAGCGAAAGCTGGCGAGAAAAAGGCGACCCAGCGCGTATATAAAGCTTTCGGAATAAAGACTTTATTTGCTGCCAACGCAGAATATGTTACAGTTGATACTAATAAAGGCGTTGTAAACCCCGAGATCAGGATTGTAGAGGGCTCTGTTCCGGATGTAAGCGGAATGGGTTTAAAAGATGCACTTTACGTTTTAGGTAATTCGGGATTAAGGCCAATAGTGAGGGGAAGTGGTAAAGTGATGAAGCAGTCTATTGCAGCCGGGACCAGAGTTGGAAAAGGGTACCCGATAGTTTTAGAGTTGAACTGATGAAGATACTGAAGGACATATTGTATGGTGTTTCCCTGAAACAGGTTTCTGGCTCTACCAGTCAGGAAATCACTTCGATTTGCTTCGATTCAAGGAAGGCTGAGGCGGGCGCATTATTTATTGCCGTTAAAGGAACTTTGTCAGATGGCCATGATTTCATAGAACAGGCTATAGATCTGGGTACGAAGGCCATCGTTTGTGAAATATTTCCGACTACACTTCAAGAGGGTGTAAGCTATTTTTTGGTAGAGGATTCGGCAAAATCCCTTGGTATTATTTCGGCGAACTTTTTTGACCATCCCTCATCTAAGCTTAAGCTTGTAGGAGTTACAGGCACAAATGGGAAAACCACTGTTGCGACGTTGCTTTTCCAACTATTCCGTGATTTAGGATACAAGGTTGGTCTGCTTTCAACTGTCCAAAATCAGATCAATGATGAGGTTGTTCCTTCAACTCATACAACACCTGATCCCATATCACTCAATAGTCTTCTCAATGATATGGTTGACAGCGGCTGCGATTACTGTTTTATGGAGGTCAGTTCTCATGCGGTGGCTCAACATAGAATAGCCGGTTTGCGATTTACAGGCGGGGTTTTTACCAACCTTACACACGACCACCTGGATTTTCATCAAACGTTTGACGCCTACCTTAAAGCCAAAAAGACATTTTTTGAGTGTTTGGAGAGCAATTCTTTTGCCCTGACCAATATCGATGATAAGAATGGAATAGTTATGCTGCAGAATAGCCGCGGCCACAAAAAAACATACGGATTAAAAAACATAGCTGATTTTAAGGCTAAAATAATAG
>NZ_JBBJNI010000121.1:0-8226 GCF_037719425.1 Daejeonella sp.
TACCCTTCCCCGCATCTCATCAGGAGTTAAGATCTGAAGAATAGTTGAGCGGATAATAACACTGACGCTGTCGAATGCTCCCTCGAAGAAAAGTATCAGCAGCGACAGGTAAAAATTACGCGATAGTCCAAAGAGAATAATAGAAATTCCAAATCCGGCGACAGCGAATAACAGATTTCTCCATGGCTTATTCATTGGCGGGTACTTTGCCATGATTAACATGGCTACTACCGCTCCTACTGCAGGCGCCGCCCGCATCAAACCCAGGCCTTCCGATCCTACCTTTAGGATATCATGTGCAAAGATTGGCATGAGCGCTACAGCTCCCCCAAAAAACACTGAGAACATGTCCAGGCTGAGAGCCCCCAGCAACATCCGGCTTTTGAAGACGAAACGGATTCCCTCTTCAAGGCTCTTATATATGCTTTCTTTCGGGACAAATTTTGCAGGATGACTTTTAATGAAGAATATGATACAACTGAGCGACATAGTGATGAACGATAAGATCACCACGAAACAAGAAGTTATTCCCCCGAATCCGTAAAGGAGTCCGCCAGCCGCTGGGCCGATAATAGATCCAAGCTGATAGGCTCCGCTATTCCAGGTTGAAGAATTCGGATAGTGCTCCTTGGGAATGATCTGGCCCATTATAGAAAAGGCTGTAGGCGAATAAAAACCCCGAGCCAGGCCAATACAAAATATCATGAGATACATTGAAGAAATGATCATATCCTGTGACATCATCCCGGTTGCCGATTGAGATGTCACAAATGCGAGCACTGAAGAACAAATTAACATAGTGCTCATAATTTTGATGAGCATAGTTTTTTTATTCGATTTGTCAGCTATATAACCGCCATAAAGCGTCACAGTAATAGAGGGTATTGCTTCAGCTAAGCCTATAAGCCCTAGGGAAAGTGGATCTTTTGTGAGCTGATAAATGTACCAGCCCACAACCACCGCCTGGATCTGATAGGCAAACGTAAAAAGGAAGCGCATCGCGACGTAAGAACGAAACTCTGGAAATCGCAGGGCGATATAAGGATCAGTCTTGGTACTGGCAGGGGGAATATCACTCATTAAAACTATTTTGTTCCGTATTTATCTATCAGATAAATCATGGAAGCGATAGATGCAGCGCCCAATTCAAGCTCTCTTTTATTCACGTTTTCAAATACATCACTGCTGGCGTGATGGATGTCAAAGTAGCGCTGCGAATCTGGTTTGAATCCTATCAGCACAATACCCGGAACAGCTGTCTTTAAAGGTCCAAGATCTGAACCACTGACACCGGCTTCAATATCACTAACTTTATATGGCTCCAGAAGATGTTTCCATTTTGAAAAATGGGCCAGCGCGACCGGGGCATCTTCTATGGTAAAGCCCCGTGGAGTGAAACCACCTTCGTCAGATTCAAGTGCTGCAATATGTTTTTCATTATTCTGCTTTGCCAGCTCGGCATATTTCGCTCCCCCGCGTAAACCGTTTTCTTCATTCATGAACATCACTGCACGGATGGTGTTCTGCGGTTTGTATTTCAGAACTTTAAAGATCCTCAGTACTTCAATTGACTGCGTAACGCCTGTTCCATCGTCATGCGCGCCTTCCGCAAGATCCCAGGAATCCAGATGTCCACCGACGGTAATAATATTGTCCGGATTAACACTTCCGCGAATTTCACCTATGACATTATAAGAAAGGGCGTCAGGCAGAGTTTGGCAATTTTGTTTGAAATACAATTTGACAGCCGATCCATTTACTGAGAGTTTTTGACTAAGCAGTTCAGCCGCCTTTGTACTTATCGCAGCAGCGGGGATTTTAGTAACACCATCCTGATAGCGCATTCCACCAGTGTGGGGGTTATCATCAATGATGTTGGTCATTGATCTAACTATTACGCCAACGGCTCCCAGCTTAGCAGCCTCTACGGCCCCCTGGCCACGCTGATTAACAGCGCCGCTATATGCCTCGAAGGTATCGAACAGCTTTGCATCAAAAGGGCGGTTAAAGAAAACGATCTTACCCTTCACTGCTGCTCCAATGGACTTTAATTGTTCGAAATTCTTCACTTCAACAACCTGTGCCGTTATGCCATTTGCGGGCGTAGCTATTGATCCACCCAGCGCTGCAATCCTGACAGGTATCTTTGTGTTTCCCTCTATAATGAAGGAAGCCTCCTTCGCACCTCTCTCCCAATGCGGTACCATTAATTCCTGCAAATAAACTTTATCGAAGCCATAGTCCTCCATCAACTTCTTACTCCATTCAACAGCTTTCTGTGCATTTTTAGATCCGCTTAAGCGGGGTCCTATCTGTTTACAAAGATGTCTCAGGTTTTCATACGAATGGCCTTCTTCCAGGGCAACATTATAAAACTGTCGAAGCATCACAGAATCGGAGCCTTGCGCCATAAGGGAGGTGGCACATAAGAAAGCAAGGGCAAATAGTTTAAAGAATTTCATAGTGTAAATATATATTTCAATTCAATATCAACGAGTTACACCATTTCAGTATGAAAATAGTGGGAAAGCATCATCTACAATAGGTAACAAATAGTTTTACAACAGCAACCTTGTCGATCTATGAGGAGGTAAGTATTATCCGCCTCTTATAGTGCCAACGAAGATAATGTGTTAAACCGAATCTTTTTCATTTCCGAACGGATTTCCCAAACACTGAACTTCAGTTCATCTCTTTCTTAAAATATACTTGTTTGTTGCAAAAATGCTGAAGATCTTAGCGTGATATGAGAAGCCGTCATTTAGATAATTCTGAATTTATTGCATTAATAGTCTCTTTTGATGAAGCTACTGCTTATCAGGATAAACTTGTTTTATGGGAACGTCATTTCGATTTTCAGGTGATGGAAACTCATCGCGTTGTGAGTTTGAAGTATCTAAAAGATCAGTCGCTTAGGAACCTTGGCAAAACTATTTTTGTTAATAAATCGATGTACACCGCGAACATATCTTTATCTATAAAGCCTCAAAATGCGGGTGAATTGCTTAGCTATAATCAGTGGGCTATTGGACAGTGGAGAAAATATTATACCGCTCAGGAAAGGAAAAGAACATATAACAAGTTTTTACCACCTCTCAGGACATATGATACTCTTAAAGCAACGCTATTGCCAAAGCTCGCCCATCTTTCAAAACCCGAGCAAGCTTCACTATTAACGGAGTTACATGACCGCCTTTTTGGGGAGATTATCAGAATGCCAAATAAAGAGCTACTTCTGAAAGTATTACAGCTGTTCCTAACTGAAGATGAAGATGAAATTTTCGGCGCTATTGATACAAATCAAACATCGGCCTTACGTGAACTGCGGGTAATCGGTAAGTTGTGGGAACAACTAAAATTCATGGCTTTCATTGACACGGCAAGGAAGAAATTAAAGGTTAGTCAGTTTGGAAGCCCGTTCGAGATTGCAGCTCTTTCAACGGAGCAGATGCAAATTCTCTTCTCGGAAATGATTGATAATAATTTCATTGCTAGTGATACTTCTCCAATGAGCTTTTTCAGCATGTTGAAACAAGAGCCGGTGAAATCCAAAATTAGATGGATCGACATGGCGCCTACCAATCAATTCGTCAATAAAGGAACTTTGATAACATTTATCCATACGTTGGAAACTAATAAAACTGGGAACAATGCGCAACTGTACAAATTTATCATAGCGTATTTTGAAATAGAAATAGGTGTAGAAATTATTAACCTCAAACAGGCTAACCAAGAGAGTCTTAATACAAATCGAGCGGTAAACGAACGGTACATTATTTTAGACGAAATCATCAAGAAAGCTATGACGAGAACCGATACCCTTACTCCCATGTAAAGGTAAGGATATAGGATTCGGAAACCCGTCTTTCTAATTTTATCGAGAATTCATTGAGAGCTCCAATAGAATTCATTAACCGATAAAATTATGTGTATAAAAAAAGACATCCAACAAATCAAAGCATGCCTTTTAGGCCAAAAAAAGGCGATTTCAGCTTCTGAACTAAGCGATTATACTGGAATTAGCTTGAGCTACATTCATAAGCTCACTTCAAAGAATAAGATCCCGTTTTCGAAGCCGGGAGGTAAAATTTTGTTCTTCGACATTGATAAAATCAATCAATGGCTACTTGCAAATCCAAACCACTTAGCTGAAGATGTGGAACAAGAAGCAATTAACTATGTGACGAACCGTGTCAGAAAGGGGGTAAGGTATGACGACTAACCCTACCCTAAAATGCCTCTACTGCTTCATGCTAGGAGGCACTGACGAAAAGGACCGATTAAGGCTCATAAGGCTCAGCAAGGTTGGTAACAGCAAACCGTGGAATGCCGTGTTTAACAGTTCGGAAGACTTGACAATCCGGATACTGGGACCAATAGCATCAGCAGAAGATCACATTTCGTTTGTTTTCGAGCTAAATAAGTCTTCGCATAAGAACAGGGAAACCCTAATCCTACGGACTTCAACCGATATGATGCCGTTCGGGATCGGGCACGCAAAGGAGGACAAGGATTTGTATCTCTTCAAGGTGAACGCCGAATATAAGTTTGACATCTACGTAGCCGACACCGCAGGAACTGACAAGAGCATTCTTTTCCAGATGTTTATTGACGGATCCTTGGATGATGAGATCCGGGAGCTAAACCACCGAGCAGCATGAAAGGTAGCTGCGCCATTAACAACCGGAGAGACAAGCTCTCTCTGGTTTATAATATTAATATAAAAATCATTAAAAAATTTAAAATCAATGCTGGACACGATAAAAATACACATCTCTCCTTCTTATCTCACTCCCGAACTCTCCCAACACTTTCGAAATATTCTGGAGAATCAGGGTTACAACAGAGGAGAGTACGGTGAAACATATTCAGGGACACTGAAGAACATTAGAGTTAAAGTTAACGATGGAGGAATAACGGTTGAAGGGAGCTTACCCAAATATATAAACGGTAATAATCAGCTAACGTTAACAAAAGAACAGGCAGAAGAGGGTATAAAAAAGTTGGGTGAAGAATTGAGGTTACCACTAATGGAAGGCAAAGTTAAACGGCTTGATACCGGTGCACCCATCATATCTGACCTTACTGCTAAAGAATTATATCAGGTCTGTGGTGAAGCGCCACGGTTCAACCGATTAGAGCAAAACTCCGGATTATACTATGCTCAAACTAAGAGGTATATGGCACTGTACGATAAAGGAAATGAGTTGAAAAAGGGAGAACAACTATTGGACGCATTCAAAGGCAAGCATGTTTTGCGTTATGAATACCGTTGGTTATGCCATCAGACCTTGGCAAAGGACTTAGGCTTGACGGAAGTACTAATGAAAGATGTCTTTGCTAACTATGATATTCTGATAAAAAAATGGGCGTCAGCGTTCCTGATGATCGTTAAGAATCATGATATGATCACTTTTAACGCTGAAGCTTTTAAGGATACTGCTTCCTTCAATAATCAAATTTTGATTCAGGGTGTGGAACGGGTTGGTGGATTGCAGGCCGTTCTTCAGGCTATCAACGTTGCTAAGGATCGAGGCGACTTCGGCAAAACTAACAACTTAAGTTATTTGAAGCGAAAATACACAACTCTCATGACTCATCCGGTCCTTAGTGAGAAATCACCTGTAGGCAAAGAGGTTGAGGATAAGGTTAAGGCTATTGCATTCGCGATGGGCTGTCCATCAATAGAGTCACAAATACTTAACGGGTAAGGGGGACCCAGAACAATGGAAATACGGGCAGGGTGATAAATGCTTCTTAAGACCTCATGTAACTTGCATAGATCACATCCTTTTCCTTCGATCTCCTGCGTTATTTTGGTTCGTGTTAACCAATATATCCCCTCAAGAAAATATCGCGGGAGATCGGGAATGTTTAAAATTTAAAATTTTATGCTTCTTTTAAAAAACTGTATAGATACAGGATAAGAAGCTTTTAACTCTGCTTCCGGTTAATGGAAGTCCAAAAAAATGCTGGAATAATTAATTAAAAATATTTAAAGTCTTAAAAAAAACTATTAAAAATATGAAACAAGATCTCCCTTATCAATTACACCGAATTATTGAACTTTGTGACGAGGCCGTAGAAACTATAGTCATGGGAATTCCAACTGATATTTCCAAATATTTGCGGTGCAGAAGAATGTGCTCTTTGATTCTAAAATATCAAAATCAGCCTCTATTTGACTTTTTACTAAACAGAACACTTCCCAGGATAGAAGTCTGTTTTTTAGAATTACCGTATTTAATGGAATGTGACAGGCGTGGCTCTTATGCAGCACCCGTTTATAGTAGATTGATAAATGAATTTAAAAATTGGTATTATCATATTAAAGATGTAAAAGACGGCAGAAGGTGGGGTGATAGCCGATACCTTGCGTTGCATAAAAAAATTCGACAAGAAGTACGCCAAGAGCAAAGAGCATACTGTATTAAGAAAGCTAAAGAAGACTCCATCAGAAAAAAGCAGGCTCGGTTACCAAAGAAAGTTGTTAAGGTTAAGAAAAAACCTGTTCAATTAGTTACTTTAAAACAGCCACCACCTATTCTTTTTGATCCTGATCCCCAGCATGATAATGCTGTGCGCTTTTTAAAGGGCATGAATATAAGGTACAAGGTCGAGAATGAATATATGGAACTGGAAATTCGGATGGCTAAAAGGATGGGTGTTCCAGATCTATTAGTACAAAAACGTGGGCCATCTCTCCTCCCTACTTTGATTACACCTGGAATACTTTAAAGATTCACCTTTTTATCTTAAGTCTCACACATTATTTCCACACTTTTAATACAATATACCATCCACCGGAAAGAACCTGAGATAACCGGAATTAATAAATTAAAAATTTTATGCTTATAAAATTGCATATACGATAGTCAGATTTGACTTCCAACAATAAAAACAGGGCTTTACAGAAACAAAAATATATAATGATATAATAAAAATAGTAAAAGCAATAAACATGATAATAATAAAAAAACTAAATGCTCATGATAATGTATTAGAGCATCTTGACAAGACCGTCAGATTAATTGATAAATTAATAGAAAGCTTACAGGATACCCCTGTTTAAAAAAAGGAATTTTTAAGGGCTAAGGAATTGAGCAATCTGTGTAAGACACTATGCAGGGATCATTGCTCAGTTACGGACTTAGTGATAAGAACCTTGATTAAACACGTATCTACGTGCTGTATTGATCTAAAACGTATTGATAAACATGTGAAGGCTGTAGAATACACACAGTACAAAGTTTTACCGATTATTACCCAGGTGAACGCACACTTGCGTAGTTTCCGTGAACTTTTAGAATATTATAATCCAACTAAGGAATATAATGTTCAATCTGCGAAACCAATTGTTAAACCCTCGGCTACTAAATGTGTGGAAGAATCTGTGAAAAAATACCAAAGGGTTGAAATACCACTTTCACCAATACGATTGAAGTACGGTGCCACCAGGGCTTTCAGGTTAGAAGAGATAGAGCACACTGACCCCGTACTTGATGAAGCAAAAGAAATAGATTGGGAATACCCGGATGCTGGTAGTAACATCCCGCCAGACTATTTTCCAGAGAATATAGATTCGGAAGGTTAATAATGTGATGAGATTAAAATCTGCGAAGGTAGGCCACAAGCTGGAAAAAACGGAGTAAACTGACCACATATTCCGGAGTAAACTGACCACCTTCCCCGGTTGAAATTGACCACCCAATCCCGGAGCAAATTGACCAGGGTAAACCGGAGCAAATTGACCACCCCAGAAGAAAGAAAGTTCATGCTGATTTAACGGATTCAAAAAGGAGTTTTGCGGATTAAAATCCACTACTCCCGATGGCCAATAAATCAATAAGCATGAGTAAGATCAGACAGATTCTACGGTTACACAGTCAGGGCGAGAGCAACCTGGCTATTTACCGGTTAACCGGGGTATCCCGCAATACGCTTAAAAAGTACATTAAAGATTATAAGACGCTCAATCTGAACATGATTGAGATAGAAGACCTCTCAGACCAGGATCTGGACGAGCTCTTTACGCAGTTCAAACCCCATCAGCAGCATCGAAGCGAGAAGGCTCAGGCACTCTATGCTTTGTTTCCCGATATCGCAAAGCAGTTAAAACGTAAAGGGGTTACCCAGCAAATGCTGTGGGAGGAGTATTATGCCCGTCACCCGGATGGGCTTAAGGGTAGCCAGTTCGGTTTTCACTTTGCTTTGTGGAAGCAGCAA
>NZ_JBBJNI010000121.1:8236-13518 GCF_037719425.1 Daejeonella sp.
ATTATGCCGGAGAGAAGCTCCATCTGGTAGACCCCGATACGGGAGAACTTCGAGCGGTGGAGGTGTTTGTAGCCATCCTGGGATGCAGTCAGCTCACTTATGTAGAGGCAAGCTATACTCAGCAAAAGGAGGACCTGATCGATAGCTGTGAGCGAACCCTTCATTACATTGGAGGAGTCCCCAACGCATTGGTGACGGATAACCTGAAGTCAGCAGTAACAAAGTCCAGTAAATACGAGCCGGTTATTAACGAGTACTTCGCTGATTTTGCGGATCATTACAGCATCAGCGTACTACCCACCCGAGCCTATAAGCCCAGGGATAAGTCATTGGTTGAGGGCGCAGTAAAGATCATCTACACACGCATCTATGCTAAGCTCAGGGCTAGAACTTTCCATACATTAACTGATCTGAATCAGGCCATCTGGATTGCACTGGAAGAACACAACAACACCTTGCTTCGCGGAAGGCATTATAGCCGCAGAATGCAGTTTACCGAGGTTGAAATGCCGGTGCTCAATGCCCTGCCTCCGCTTAAATACGAGCATAAGAAGCAGGTATTCGCAACCGTTATGAAGAATGGGCATGTCTGCCTTGGCCCGGATAAGCATTATTACAGCGTGCCTTACCAGAATATCGGTAAGAAGGTGAAGCTACTGTATACCAATCACCGGGTGGAAGTATACTACAACTATGAGCGTATCGCATCTCACGACCGTATTCGCAGTCCTTACGGTTATACGACCCTAACCGAACACCTGGCTTCTACCCATCAGTTTGTTGGTGGCTGGACACCAGAAAAGTTCTTATCCTGGGCTGAATCTATTGATACGGTTGTCAGGCATTACATCTATGTCATTCTTAACAAGAAACAGCACGTTGAGCAGGCTTATAAATCATGCGTGGGCATACTGTCCCTGAACAAGAAATACGGTAGCCAACGGCTGATAAATGCCTGCAAACGCGGAATAGAATACGACATGTACAACTACAAAAGTATCGAGATGATCCTTAAACGCGGACTGGACCACCCCGAAGAACAGGAAACTCTTCCACTGATGCCCCTGCATAAGAATATCCGCGGAGAACATTATTACAACTAATCCTAAACAACAAAACAAATGAATACAGAAACGTTAGAAAAAATGCGCAAAATGAAGTTTTATGGAATGGCAAGAGCTCTAAAGATGAGCCTGGAAGGGGGTAAAGATGAACAGTTCACAACTGATGAATTGGTATCCCATCTAATCGAGGCGGAATGGGATGACCGGCATAACCGGAGTATTGACCGGCACATTAGTAATGCACGCTTCAGGTACAAAGCTGCTGTGGAGCAGATTGTTTATGACGGGGAAAGAACCCTTGACCAGAATCAGGTAATGAGACTCGCTGAATGTGATTTCATCAATCGCAGGGAGAATGTTCTGATTACCGGAAGTACCGGCATCGGAAAGTCCTTCCTTGCCTCAGCCCTGGGGCATCAGGCATGTTTGAAAGGCTTTCGGACGATGTACTGCAATGCCACTAAACTCTTCTCTCACTTAAAAATGGCTAAAGGTGATGGTTCGTATAACAAAGAGATTGCTAAAATTGAAAGGCAGCATCTTCTCATTATTGATGACTTTGGAATACAACCGCTAGATGGTCATAACCGGTCAGCGTTAATGGAAATTATCGAGGACAGGCATGCAAAGGCCTCTCTAATCATAACCGCACAGGTTCCTGTTACGATGTGGCACGAGATAATTGGCGAAAGGACTATGGCGGATGCTATCCTGGATCGCATTGTACATGGATCACACCGGGTGGATCTGATTGGCGAATCAATGAGGAAAAGAAAGTCGTTGTTGAACTGAACAAATAAATCTATTTTTATCACACCAAATCAGCACTGAACTGAAAATCTTCGCCAGCAAAATTGGGGAGTTTACGCCAGCCTTTTAGGTGGTCAGTTTGCTCCGGTTTAGGGTGGTCAGTTTCACCGGTATTTCCACACAAGCTTTATAACAGGATTGATCGAACGTATCATTGGGTTCTGGAAGTAATAATTGGAGGATTTTAACATCCTCCTTTTCCTTTTAAAGCAGTTGATGATACGAAGAATTTTTATTAATATTAGATTGTAAATCAATTAGTTAATGAATAAAGTAGCCGATATTAAAATAATTTATACACCGAAGATCAAACCTTCAAAACTTCCGGAGGTATTTAATGCTCACGATGCACATAAGTTGTTCATGAAATCCTGGGACATTGGCCGACTTCACCTTTTAGAACAGTTTAAAGCCATGTATCTGAATAGTAACGGTCGAGTATTAGGAATTTTTGAGGTATCCAGTGGAGGATTTACATATACTCAGGTTGATACACGTTTGATATTCTTGGGAGCCATTAAATGCTGTGCAACAAGTATTATTTTAGCTCATAATCATCCAAGTGGAAACCGGGAACCTAGCGATAGTGATTTGAGAATTACAAGGCGTTTAAAAGAGGCTGGTCGAATTTTGGAGATCAATGTATGGGATCATTTAATCATTGTACCCGAAGGCTACACCAGCATGAGAGTGGCGGGCATAATCAGTTGATAAACCACAAGAAAGGTTGAAGGTCAAAATACAGGAGTTGATTGGCTGTCAGGAAAATAATATTTAAGATAAAATTCCACGATGATAATTATAAAAGAAAAGACTGTCTTGCAAGACCAAATTTTAGTTTCCCTTAATTCAATCTATACTACAGTAGACCAGATTATTCTCTGGTTTCGGGGAGCAGATGAAGGAGAATTGGGGCTCCTTTACGATGTAAGGGACTTATGTCACGTAACAAAGGATCTAGTAATTTGCGATTCTCGGTCGACTAAGTTAGTGTTGCACCTTCTAATTTCTCACTTAGAAAGGTGCCCTGAGAATATTTGTGAAGTCCAAAAATCACTGAGTATAATTTCGAAAATACCAGAAGATATAGAAGGAACAATACAAGAGCTAAGTGATCTGACCAAAAAGTTAATGGCCTTATCTGAGGAGCATAAGCAATGGAGTGATCCTTCAAAGTACTTCGTTGCTATTAATTAAAAAGGCTTCTCGGGGAAAAAATCGCCGAAATTGCAGTTAAAAATCTTCGCCAGTTCATTAATATGGTTAAGATTGTATTTCGCTCGGTGATTTGGGCTCTCTACATTCCCTATAAATCCTACTGATAAGTCTAGTTCCCTTGCTAATTGTGCCTGCGATAGCCCCGCTTTCAAACGCTTCTCCTTCACCTTATCTATAAGGAACATTTCAATTTCAGTTCTGTTAGCTCGTATGCCCATCGGCTGACAATAACGAGATACAAAAAATTAAATACACCTATACATGTACATGTAAATTTTATATATTTAAGAAATAATAAATTCAAAACTCTTACCTTAAGTAAAAATTTGTAAATGAAAAGAAAAGTATTTACCATATTCTTTATGTTCCTAACCACAATAGGGTTTTCCCAGCAGGTAGATAAAGATGGCAGAGCTGTACTGAGCTCGATGGTGATAAAAGAACTTGGCGACATAGTTCACAGGCAAATGAATTACGCTTCCAACAGAGATATGTTTAAAGCAACAATGGTTCGAAATATAATTCGACAAACTGGTGGAAATGTATCCGACGCTTTGAGTGTTTTAGAACAAGTAACAACTTCAAAACAAAACCGCGACTTGGTTATAAATTCTGTTGTCATGTACTCGGGCATAAACCGAACGGGAGACGCATTCTTAAGCTGGGGTATGACCTCTAAAAGTGTAAATGCCATTGAATACTATATCAATAGTGGAATGGGGAGTTCCGCCAAAGAAAGAGCTGATATGAAGAAGAAGGAAGAAAAACAATTAGCTCAAGAAAAACGAGATAATGATCGGCGTATAGCTGAAGAAAACTTAAAAGCGGATCAACAACTTAAGAAAAGAAATGAAGAAGAGAGACAACGTAGATTAGCAGATGCCAAGCAGCAAGAGAAAGTTAAGTTATTACGGTCCAAAGTATATGAGTTAGAGACTACGGATGTAATTAAATACAACGGACTTAAATCAAGGCTTATAGATTCACTAATATCACTTATTAGTTTGCAACCTGTTACTGAGACTCAAACTATTAAAAGTACCTATAGTTACGTCTATACTGATGAACCAGGACGAATACGTGATGGTAAGACATACCTAACACATTCTGGCGGAAACACAATCGAAGCTTTCTCAGAATTTAAAATGCCTAACCCGTCTTTTACGATTGAAGGTGTTGAAGTTCCAATTAATGTTAACATAAAAGATATTGGATTAAATTACAAAATGGGTAATGCCCAAATAAAAGTCACTGATTCTAAAATAAATTATCAAAAAGGTAAGTCAACTGCAGAAATCCAATCTGTTATCGCATCAAAGATGTCAGGTAAAACAGGCGTTTATTCTATTGAATACATGTATGGTGACGTTTCTGGATCTCCAATAAAAGTTGTTAACGAAAAGTTCATTAGAAAATCTGGACATTGGCTAATTTATCCCATTGGAATTCCGTTGGCAGCGGGTGCGATCTACCTGTTGATTAAGTCGAACGCATTATAATGTCGATGACCGTTGTAATTTACTACATTAAGGATTTGAAACAAATGCCTATTTATTTTCTCTTTGCTCTAATGTAGGCTCTTGTCTCTCGGGTACAGGAGTTACTCAAAACGTATCCGATTCGCTCTACACGAAAGGATTTTAAACGGTTAATTATAAATTAATGCCAAAAAGAAATCTTCCTTTAACTGCATATAAATTCATGAAACAGCTAAATCTGCTTTACATACTGTTGATGTTATCAGTTTTGGCCTGTAAACCGGCTACAAATAAAAATGTTAAAACCGATACGACCCGTGTAGAAGTTCAAGACACCGCAAATGTTGTCAATGACACGATCATAGAAGAAGAGATTTATCCAGAGAATTCAGAAAGTTTGGTGGGTAAAGTTGAAATTTTCATGAGTAATTATCAGTTCAATAAAACGACTGATGGTACAGAAAAAACAACATACCGTGTTGCGAAGATCTCTTTTGATGACCCGAAAAATTTTACTATTGAAGGAACAGCTTTCGAAGAATTACCCAAAGGACAAATGGTCATAGAGTTCGCGGGACTTCCTGAAGTAAGAGAAGAAATTGTATTCGTGGGGCACAATGCGAATGGATATGATATTTACGCAATAACAAAGACTGAATGTATATTCCGGTGAAACTGACCACCCTATTCCGTGGCAAACTGACCACCTAAA